>VFKT01000353.1 GCA_009885395.1 Deltaproteobacteria bacterium
CCGGCCCTGGTCTACTTGGTGGAATGCTGCCAATCGCTGGCCGGCGATGCCCAGACGGCGACGCGCTGGCAGGAACTGTCGAGCCGCTACCTGACCACCGCAGCCAGCGGGCTGTCGGTGACGGCGCGCTCGCTGCGCGATGGGATCGCCGACGTTATGCCGATGCAGGCGGAGATGCTGCCGCGGCTGTCCCGCCCGTCATCTTCTCCAGCGCCGCGCGAAGCGATCGAATGGCCTCGTCCCCGCCTTGGAAGGTGCGCCAGCCGACGTGTTGGTCGGGCCGAACAAGGAGGGCTCCGCTGGCCGGCAGGCCCGAGACGCGGGCCCAGTTGCCGTCGATATCGTGCACCTCGCGGCCAAAAAGCACCACGTCAAGCGGCGCCGTGCCCTCAGTCTTCAGGTCTTCCCCCGCCGCGGCCAAATCTCTCGACGAAGTGAGCAGGACGAATCGATCGAGTGGAATCAGGTCAAGCGTCGAGAGGCGTTGGCCTTCCCGCTCGATCCACGCGTGCGGTAGTCGAGCGCCGGGTCGGGTGTTGGGAAGATAGTCGCGCACCACGTCGTCAGGCAGCACGGGCTCAGTCCCGTCGTCGAGGACCAGTCCTGCGGATGCCGGGTAGACAAAACCCAATTGCAGGCCGAGCATATCGAAGTGTTCGGCCTGCTCTTCGGCGGCCGCGCTCGCCCGCGCGCGACCTTCTGGCGTCGCCATGGTCTTGAGAAAATTAGCGTGTGACACGGCTGGATCCGCATCGGCGCCCAGCGCTATCGCCACTTCGAAGAGCTTCATTGCGTTTTCGAGACTTTGTTGGGCATTGGCCTGTGCGATCGGACGACGCTCGGCCTCGTAGCTGTCGAGGATGGCGACATCGGCCCAACCGTGCAGGAAAGCGGCCAATTTCCAGGCGAGGTTCTGGGCATCGACCGCGCCGGTGTTCAGCCCCATGCCACCGGTCGGCGGGAAGCGGTGCGCGGCGTCGCCGACAAGAAACGTTCGGCCCGAGCGATAGCCGTCTGCGATCTGGCACGACAGGGTCCAGGGCGCGATGCTGCGCACCGTGATCGGGCCAGCCTCGGCACCCAGGCCGCGACGGAACAAAGCCTCGCAACGCTCGATGGTATAATCCTCCAGACGCTCGGCGTCCGGGTTCCAGGGGTGCGCGTAGACCCAGGTGCAGTCGATATCGTGGGCGACGTAGATGCCGCCGATATCGGGATTGATAATCCAGTATAGAGTTGCCGGCCGATCGGCGACCAGGCTGCGGAGGTTGGCCTCGACGTGGATATTCAGGAGCGATTGAAGACGTTGAGGCCCCTGCATTGCGATTCCGAGCCATCGCCGAACGGGACTACCCGCTCCGTCGGCACCGATCAGGTGAAGGCTTCCCATTTCCAGCGTTTCGCCCGTCGTCGCGTCGCGCAGGACACTGACCACACCATCGGCATCTTCTCGCGCGCTGACCCACTCGATGCCGCGCGACAGTTCGGGCACATGATCGGCGAGAATGGGCTCAAGACGGTGTTGCGAGAGGTTGCGCAGCGGGGTGGGGGTCACGGAGTCGAGTTCCCGAATCTGGTTCTGTCGCTCGAAAGGAATATGCGCCAGCTCTTCGCCTGTGATGGACGAAACCCAACGGACCCAACCGTTCCCGGGCGGCTGACAAGCAGATTCGATGCGTGTCCTATCGACGCCGGCGGCGCGCAGGATCTCGAACGTGCGGGCGTTGATGACGTGCGCTGCCGGCGCCACCTGCGTTGCAATCCGGCGTTCGACCACGCGGTTGTCGATGCCCTGCGCTTTCAAGAGGATGGAGGTGAGCAACCCCACCGGGCCGCCGCCGACGATCAGGACGGGCGTGCTCGAGGGAAGGTCCGGGCGCGGCATCAGAGCAGCCCCGGGTAGCTGCCGCCGTCGAGCTGGATGTTTTGACCGCTGATGTAGCTGGCCTGCGCGGAGCACAGGAAGGCGCACATATCGCCGAATTCGGCGGGCTCACCCAGGCGGCCGGCGGCGATGGTGGCCACCTGTTGGGCGCGGGCCTCCTCAAAAGACAGGCCAGTGGCCTTCATGACCAATTCCGCCATGAAGCGTTGCCGGTCGGTATCGAAGCGCTCGGGCAG
>VFKT01000264.1 GCA_009885395.1 Deltaproteobacteria bacterium
GCTTGATGTGGGAGAAGCACTCCGACGACGGCAGCATCCACGACAAGGACCAGACTTACACCTGGGCGGCCGCCTTTGCGGGGAAGATCGCGAGCCTGAACTCGAGCGGTTTCGCCGGCCATAGCGACTGGCGACTGCCAAACATCAGGGAGTTGCGAAGTATCGTCAATCATTCGAAACAACAGCCGGCGATCTCGAATGTGTTCAACTTTGGATGCTCGGGTATTTGCACGGTGTTGGATTGCAGTTGCACCGTTTCGTCGGGTTACTGGTCGTCGTCGTCCCGCGCGCACGGTCCATCGGTCGCGTGGGTCGTCTTTTTCGATGGTGGCCGTCGCGTCGCGTTCTATAAGTCTAAGTCGCACGGCTACTACGTTCGTGCTGTCCGCGGTGGCTTCTGAAGCTCGATTATTTGGTTATTTGACCCTTGATTATTTTCCGGAGGGTGGCGCTCGGGCCGCCCGCTCCGGAAAAGAAGTTTTTTAGAAAAACAGCAATGGCCCATTCCGAACACCTGCCTATTTTCAAGCTTGCCTACGGTCTCTGTCTCTACCTCGATCAGGTGGTGAGTTCATTTCCGCGCTATCATAAATATGCACTCGGGGCCGAGCTTCGCGAGTGCTCGCGGCGGCTCTTGCGACTGGTGGTACGAGCCAATTCTCGCCGCGACAGGACCGCGACGTTGTACGAGTTGCGCGAGACGGCCGAAGAGCTGAAGGTGCTGCTGCGTTTGGCCTTCGATTCGAAAGCGTTCCAGAAGATGACCTCTTTCGAGCACGCGGCGGCGCAAATCGTGGAGATTGCGAAGCAGAATGAAGGTTGGCTCAAGAGTCAGGCTCCGTCGTCAGGCGAGGCCGGGACCACGAGCCCGAGCGAGGGGTATGGCCAGAATCGGAGGGCGATTCCCAATGGGATAGCCCGATCGGGTGCGCCATGATCAGGAGGTCCCTCTCCCACCGGAGATCCGGTGCAACGCTGCCACTCTGGAAGAGGGGTGTGTGGCACAAGGGCTCTCTTCCCCCGCTGCGGCGGGGTCAGGGGCCCGGGTCCGCAGACGCCCCATGCCAGAGTGGAAGGCCTGCGGGAACAAGCGGAGAGGGCGACGTTTCGTCGAATTACTGGTCGTCGTCGTCCAACGCGAACAATCCATCGAACGCGTGGAACGTCAATTTCAATGATGGCCATCACAACGCGAACAATAAGACGAACAACAACTACGTTCGTGCTGTCCGCGGTGGCTCCTGATCGCCTCTCCCCGCCCGGGTCGCTCACCAGCGGCCGAGATCTATTCCTTCGAGGCGCTGTGGCGCCATTGGCGCCGCTGTCGGCGCAATAAGCAGGCGACCGTGAACGCGATGCGCTTTGAGTTCGACGTCGAGGCCAACCTGCTCCAGCTTCAGACCGAACTCTGCGAGCACACCTGGAGGCCGGGCAGGTCGATCTGCTTCGTCACGGACGGGCCCAAGCCGCGAGAAGTTTTTGCGGCCGATTTTCGTGACCGCATCGTGCACCATCTTCTGGTGGCGCACCTCGAACCACTCTTCGAGGCCCGGTTCATCGCCGACTCGTTTGCCTGTCGCATCGGCAAGGGCACGTTGGCTGCGAGCGACCGGCTGACCACATTCCTGCGGCGCATCACGGCCAACGGGCAGCGCCGGGCCTATACCCTCAAGCTCGACGTGGCGAGTTTCTTCACCTCGATCGACAAGATTCGGCTGGCTGAGATTCTTGAACGCACGGTGCGTCACCCTGAACTGCGCTGGCTGATCCGAACGATCCTCTTTCACGATCCAACCGCCGACTATCGCTTCAAGCCGCATGGGCCCAAGGGAACCCGCAGCCGCCCGCGACCGGGACCTGGTTCCGACGCCTATCCGATACCTGCGAACAAAAGCCTCTTTGGCAAGGAGAACCGCCATGGCTTGCCGATCGGCAACCTGACCAGTCAGTTCTGGGCCAACGTCTACCTGAACGAGCTGGACCAGTTCGTGAAACGCGAGCTGGGCGTGAAATTCTATGTGCGCTACGTCGACGACCTGGTGCTGCTCTCCGAGAATCCCACCCAGCTCGAGAGCTGGCACGCGGCGATCAAGCTATTTCTTGGCGAGAAGCTCGGGTTGAAGCTTCGCGCGGAACCGGCCGCGCCCCATCGGGCCTCATCGGGTGTCGATTTTGTTGGCTGGCAGACCTTTTGGAGCCACCGTCTGCCGCGCCAACGCGCTCTCGCCGCGCTGGAACAGCGCCTGCGTGCCTTCGAGCGAAACGCCCTGCGCGAAATCGAGCGGGGCCGTGTGCTCAGGATCGAGTTGGAGGCCCCGGCTCCTCGACGGGCCGAGAACCGCGAGACCGCCAGACAGGCCACTGCGGTCGAAGCGCTGGCCGCCTCGCTGGCCTCGTACTCGGGGCATCTTCGCCAGGGCTCGGCCTGGCGCCGGTGGGAGCGCCTCTGGGCCGACAGGCCGTGGCTCGATGCGCTTTTCGAGCGCACGGGTTTCCACCTGGCAGAACGTTTCTCGTTGCGCCGGATCGATCGCATCATGGATTTTCGTCGATGCTATTGGCAGGCCGTCCACCGAGCTGGCGCAGGTTGCCTGGTGTTCCATCGGGTCGGGCGCTTCATCGAGTTTCGTGGACCTCAACGCTTCGCGGCGCATCGCGTGCTGGGTTTAAAAGAGGCTCGCGTGCGTCGCGGCGGCTACCTCTATGCTTGTGGCTTTCCTGTGCATCGGGCGTGGGCTCTCAGGCTCCGCGCCCTGCGGGCAGGGCTTGCGGTGGCCGATCTGGTCGGCTGGCCGCATCCGCGAAGCCTGTTCGTACCCTTGACGACCTTGCCGAGGGCGGCCGCCGCGCAGCCCGTATCCCATTCGGGGTAGATGAGAAAATTTTGGCTTCGGGGATTTGACTGGGTCAGGAAACCGGCTTGAGAACAGCAGAAAAAGTCTCGCTGGGAGCGACCTGCCGGGGTTCTTCGGACCAGCCGATCAAGGAGAAAACGCCCCTTCGGGTTGGCAGTGTCGGGACCGCTCTGAAACTGAGCCAGGCCGCCGGGCAAATGCGCCGCACGCCGGAAATGCGACGACCGGAACGAAAAAGTGCATTGGCGCGCAGCTCCGCCGTCCGGCCCCGGCTACGCCCCTTGTGTAGCCCCCTGTCGTCGCCCCAACGCGCGGACAAGGCGGCTCCGCTAGAACAGCTTGATCAAGGCTGAAAAAGTACCGATGGCCGCGACCATCATCCCGCCGAGACGGAAGGTCATGCGCCGTTCCAGGTCGGAAAGCCGCCCATCGAAGCGGGCACTCTGCTCCGAGAACCGGATTTCGAGACGTTTCTCTTGCTCGACCAGTCGAATTTCGGTCCGCTTTTCCATCTCAAGCAGGCGGACGTCGAGGTGTTGTTCGAGGCTTTGAAAGCGAGCGTCCACCTGCGCGAAACGCGTGTCCATGCGGACCGCGAGTTCGTGAAGGTCGTGCTTGTTCTGGGCCGCGAGTTCGTGAAGGTCGTGCTTGTTCAAGGTCGCGAGTTCGCGGAGATCCTGCTTGGTCGCGAGTGAATCGGTCATGGCGGTGGCGAGAGCACGGGCGTGACCATCGGCCTGCTCCTCGCTGAGTCCAATTTCGCGCAGATGACGCGCATAGGCAAGTGTGTCGATTGCAGGTGCCATGTTTTCCCTCCTGGGCGTTGCTTTCGCAGGGCGGCAGCCGGGGTTCCATGACGGCGCGCGCAAGACTTGGCTTCCGGGCGCTGGTTCGGGTTTTGAGTGGCGACACCACGCCGGCTCTCGCCGCGTGGCTCGTTGTGGGGGATGTGGCGAGGCGGGAAGAACGGGTTGCGCACCGTAATCTTGCGGCTGTTCCGCGGAGCTTCGCGCCGCTTGCGGGCCCGCGCTGCGTCGCGCCTTCGAGGGCGTTGCGTGTGCCCTTTATCCACGCGGAGCTCATTCTTGATCGCGATTCGCAGGCCGCTGTGGTCCCGGACCTGCCGCGCTTGTGTTCGATGCCGCCTGAGCGGGTAAGCTGCTAGGCTCTTTGGGATCGTGTCCGAGGACGTGCGGGAAATCGCCCAGATGCTCGCCGAGCATGTGCGGCTGTGGCGAGAGACCGGGGCCGTGGGTGTCCCCGCTTCGCCGAGTCGGGGGCAAAGTGCTGCGCTACCCGAAGTCGAGTTGTCTCGGACGGTTACAACGCCGACTACGGCCCGGTCTCCCGAGCGCACGACCTTGCCTTCAATGCCGGAGGTGCCCCGGATCGCATCAACACCGGCGGCGGCGACAGTTCCCCGACCAGAGGCTCACCTTGCCAGAGATTCAGGCCGCGGTTTGCCCGAAGAGGCTCTTCTGCCGGCCGCCCTTGCCGCCGGTTCGCCCGAGGGTGCCCGCCCGCCGGCCGACCTCGATTCCCTGGAGGCGCTACGCGGCTGGCTCGGCGATTGCCAGCGTTGCGGCCTCTGCCGGGAGCGCACAAAAATCGTCTTTGGCGTCGGCCATGCGCAGGCCCGGATCGTGCTCGTGGGCGAGGCCCCCGGACGCGATGAAGATATGGAAGGCGAACCCTTTGTTGGCGCCGCCGGACGCCTGCTGACCGATATCCTGCAGAAGGGCATGAAGCTGCAGCGGGGCGACGTTTATATCTGCAACGTGGTCAAATGCCGCCCGCCCCAGAACCGGAATCCAGAGCCTGACGAAATAGCCGCCTGCTCGCCGGTTCTGCACGCGCAATTGCGCCTGGTTCGGCCCGAGGTGATCCTCACGCTGGGCAAGTTTGCGGCGCAGACCCTGTTGGGCAGCAGCACGCCGATCACTCAACTCCGTGGCCATTGGCAAGAATGGGAAGGCATCCCCGTCATGCCCACCTTCCATCCCGCGCATCTGCTGCGGAACCCGGCCCTCAAGCGCGAAGTCTGGGAGGATGTCAAGCAAGTCATGACGCGCCTCGGGATGCGCGGATGAAGCGCCTGCGGGCAAGGGCCGGTGGTGCCCCGACTCGTTTGGACGCAGAGGCGGCAGAATCCGATGGCGGTGGCAACAAGACCTGAGGGGCTGGTCCCCTTCGATTACGTGTTGCCTCCCGGACTGATCGCGCAGGAGCCGGCGCGTGAGCGTGGTGATTCCAGGTTGATGCTGGTTCGCCGCCGCAGCGACACGGCTGCGGCGCGTGCAGGCGGCGCTGCCGTGGATCCGGCCGATGCGCTGGTGCGGGATCTGCCCGGGTTGCTGCGCTCTGGCGATCTGTTGGTCGTGAACCGCAGCCGCGTCATTGCCGCACGGCTGCGCTGTCAGCGCCTGCCCGGCGGCGGCAGCAGCGAGATTCTGCTCGTGGCTCCCTGTGAGAACAGGATTGGCGAAGAGCGCGTTCTCTGGCGAGCCCTCGGTCGGCCGGCCAAGCGGCTCGAGCCCGGGCGTCGCCTGCGCGCTGGAGATCTTGAGCTTGAGATCGTGGCACGTGACGGTGCCTGGCTCGAGGTGGCTTTCCCGCCCGGCCTGGACGTGATCGCGGCCCTCGAAAGCCGGGGCGAGGTGCCGCTGCCGCCCTACATCCGGCGCGCGACTGGCACGACCGACGCAGATCGAATTCGCTACCAGACCGTCTTTGCCCGCGAACCGGGATCGGTTGCCGCACCGACGGCAGGTCTCCACCTCAGCGAGGCTCTTCTTGAGGTGCTGAGGTCGAGTGGCGTGGGTGTGGCCGAGATCGTTCTGCACGTCGGCCCGGCGACGTTTCTCAGTGGGCTACCCGGCCGAAGTCCGGTTCTGCCCGAGCCCGAACGCTACCTGATCCCGCCCGCCACGAGGGCTGCCATCAGCGCGACGCGTGCCGCTGGAGGTCGGGTGGTTGCGGTCGGCACCACAACCACGCGTGCCCTCGAAGCTGCGGCCCATGCCGGTTGGCCCTCCGATTGGGCGACCACGGCGCTGGTGATCGCTGCCGGACACGAGTTTCAGGTGGTGCAGGGGCTGCTCACCAACTTCCATCTTCCCGGCACGTCACTGCTCGCCCTGGTTGCGGCCTTCGCGGGAAACGAGACCGCCCGCCGAGCCTATGAAATCGCTGTCGAGCGCCGATATCGGTTCTACAGCTACGGCGATGCCATGCTGATTCTTTGAGGTCTTCTACCTCTGCGACTCGGGCTGACAGGGACTTCGTCGAGGCGTGGCCCGAACCAATCGGGGAGAGGGGGCCTGACCAGAACTCGCAGCGAGGCCGCGGCCGGCTCGCGCAACTGCCCGGGTTTGCTACACAGCGCGCGCCATGGAAACTGCCGAATTCCGCGGCGAGAGCAGGCCCGCAGGATGCGGTTTTCACCTCCTCGCGACCAGCGGCGAGGCCCGTCGGGGGCGTCTTCAAACCGCGCACGGATCGGTCGAAACCCCGGCTTTCATGCCGGTTGGCACCTATGGCGCGGTCAAGGGGATGGCGCCCTGGGACCTTGAGGATCTTGGCGCCGAAATCATTCTCGGGAACGCCTACCACCTCTCGGAACGACCCGGAGCCGCGGCTATCGCGGCGCGCGGTGGATTGCATCGCTTCATGGGCTTCGATCGGGCCATTCTCGCCGACAGCGGCGGTTTTCAGATCTTCTCCCTGGCCGCCATGCGCAAGATCGACGACGACGGCGTCGAGTTCCGCAGCCACCTTGACGGCAGCGTTCGCCGCTTGACGCCCGAAGGCGTGATCGCGATCCAAGAGAATCTCGGGGTCGATATCGCGATGGTGCTCGACCATTGTCCGGCGGGCGGTGCCTCGCGGGCCGAGGTGGAGGACGCCCTGGCGCGAACCACCGCCTGGGCAAGACGGTCGCAGGCGGCGCGGCGGCGGCAGGATCAGCTCGTTTTTGGCATCGTCCAGGGCGGCACGGATGCGGCGCTCCGGGCCCGCAGCGTCGAGGAAACCGTCGAGATCGGCTTCGACGGCTACGCCGTGGGTGGCCTCTCGGTTGGCGAGAGTCGCCCGGCAACCTGGGAAACCGCTGCCCGGACCTGTCTGCAATTGCCGCCGCAAAAGGCGCGCTACCTGATGGGCGTCGGTACGCCGGCTGAACTCATCCGCTACGTCGGCATGGGTTTTGACCTTTTCGACTGCGTGCTGCCGACCCGCAACGGGCGCAACGGCATGGCCTTTACCTCACTCGGGCGGATCAACATTCGCAATGCGGTGCATCGTGACGCCGACGAAGCGCTCGATCCGGAATGCGCCTGCCGGACCTGCCGCGGCTTTGGTCGGGCGTATCTTCGACATTTGTTCGCCACGCATGAAATGCTGGGGCCACGCCTGCTCACCCTCCACAATCTGCACTTCTATTTGCGGCTGATGCTGCGTCTGCGAGCGGCGATTGAAGCCGGACGCTATGGGGTCGAGGCCGACGCACTGCTGCGGCAGCTCGAAGCCTCCGGCGACGCCGGGGCGATGGCTGCCACCATTTCGGGAGACTCGCAAGCATGAATCCACAGGAATTGATTGGCCCCTTCGCGCAACTCGTGCCCTTCGGGCTGATTCTGGTCGTCTTCTACTTCCTTTTGATCCGGCCCCAGCAGCAGAAGGCCAAGGAAACCAAGGCCATGCTCGATGGGTTGAAGAGCGGCGATCCCGTGGTGACGACCGGCGGGATACACGGTCGCGTGACAAAACTCGCCGAGCAGGACGTTCATCTCGAGGTTGCGCCCAACGTGCGCATTCGCGTGCAGCGCTCGGCCATCGGCCAGGTGTTGCGTCCGGGCAAGGGGGCTGAGTCGACGGAGCGTGGTTCGGACCGCAAGGGTGGAGCAGAGGAGAAGGCATCGTGAATTCCGGATCAGTGAATTATAAAGTAGCGGCGATCCTGGCTTTGGCGCTTGGCGCGTTGGTCTACATCTCCCCCCTTCTTCTGCCCGCGGATTTCCCGCTTCCATCGTTCCTCCAGCGCGACCCCATCCACCTTGGCTTGGATCTGCGCGGCGGCACCCATCTGCTCTTCACGGTCGATGTCGACGCCGCCGTCCTGAACTCGGTGGCGCGCACCGGAGAAGACCTGCAACGGCAATTGAAGGAAGAGAAAATCGACGCCACCCTGGTGCCCGATGGCGTCGACCTGATGTTGCGTGCGGCCACTCCCGAGGCTTTTGAAAAGGCCCGCGATCTGCTGCCGGCCCGCTTGCCCACCTTCGATGTCAGATCGAAGGGCGCCGACGCCCTCCTTCTCACCCCGAGCCGCGCCGAAGTGGATCAGCTCAAGCGCCTTGCCATCGATCAATCGCTGGAAACGATCCGCAATCGGATCGATCAGTTCGGTGTCTCGGAGCCTTCGATCCAGCGGCAGGGCGAAACCGAAGTGGTGGTGCAACTTCCTGGCGTGCAGGACCCACAGCGTGCCAAGGACCTGATCGGCAGGACGGCTGTGCTCGAGTTTCGCCTCGTGGCGGAGGGGGCGGGTGCTGACGATGCCCAGACGGTGGCGGCGGCAGCGCCTCTGCCGGGTGCGCCTCGTGAGTACAAGCTCGAGAAGAAGGTTTTAATGACGGGTGGTGCGGTTGCCGACGCGCGGGTGCGGCCCGGGACGCAGATGGAAGGGCCTTATGTCGAACTGACGCTCAACGATGGTGGGGCGCAAGATTTCGACCGGGTCACGGGCGATAGCGTCGGTCGAAACCTTGCCATCGTGCTCGACGGCAAGGTCTTCTCGGCCCCCAATATTCGCGAGCGGATCAGCGGTGGCAAGGCGTCGATCACGGGCAATTTCGATATCAAGGAAGCCCGCGATCTGGCGATCGTGCTGCGCGCGGGTGCTCTGCCGGCTCCGATCCATATCGTCGAGGAGCGCACGGTCGGCCCCTCGCTGGGGCGTGACTCCATCCGTCAGGGTATGCTTTCTCTCGCCGTCGGCGGTTTGCTCGTGGTTGTTTTCATGGCCTGGTACTACCGCGCCGCTGGTCTGGTGGCCGATGCCGCGCTGGTGCTGAACGTGATCTTCCTCGTGGCCCTTCTGGGGCTGATCGGCGCGACGCTGACCCTGCCGGGAATCGCTGGGATCGTCCTCACCCTCGGTATGGCCGTGGATGCAAACGTTCTGATCAACGAACGCGTGCGCGAGGAATTGCGCGCCGGGCGGAGTCCGCGTGCGGCACTCGAGGTGGGTTATGATCGTGCCTGGGCGGCCATTCGCGATTCGAATATCACGACGTTCGTCTCCGGGCTGATCCTCTTCCAGTTTGGCTCGGGGCCGGTGAAGGGATTCGCGGTGACCCTCTGTGTCGGCATCCTGACGACCGTGTTCACCGCGGTCTTCGCCACCCGCACTTGGTACGAGCTTCGGCTCTCGCGCGGCGGGTTGCGGACGGTGAGTGTTTGAGGCGACGGCGCCTCCAACGATTCAACCTGTATCCATTTGACTACAGATCGATCGCTCTACGCTCCTGCGTTTTTACCATAACTCTTTGAATTAAAAGGGGAAAAAAGGCTTTCTGAGGCTCTGGATCAGATCTTCGAGCCCGGCCAAGTTCCTTGACCACCCTCAGGCACGGTGGTAGCCAGAGGGGCATCTCGGGACGGTTGGAGGACTGATGGAGAACATCTCGGAACATCTCCTGAACAGCCGCGAAGTGGCGGAGTTACTCGATATGAGTCCCGACACGGTCAACGAGTACGCACGGAAGCAGATCTTGCCCGCTTTCAAGACGGGAAGGCAGTGGCGCTTCCGGCGCAAAGACATCACCTCGTTTACGGAACAGGTCGGCAATAAAACCGCAGCCTGATTTCTGGTGCAAGGCGGGCCTCGCTGAAACAAGGGCGGTGCCGATGTTTGAATCGAACGGGAACAGAGGGGAGCGCGCAATGTCGTCGCTGGTCGCTTTGCCGCACGAGAGCAAGATTTATTCGACGTTCTCGAATCTCTACGATCTCATCTTTACCTGGGTCTTCTTCCCCCGGATTCGCCGGGTTCTCGAAGAGTTGTCGATCCCGCAAGGCGCATCGGTTCTCGAGGTCGGCGTCGGAACCGGACTTTCACTTCCGGCGTATCCTCAGCACTGCCGTGTCACCGCGATCGATCTTGCGCCAGATATGCTCGAACGAGCCCATCGCAAATGTCAGGACGGCGGTCTTTCGCAGATCGAATTGAAGGTCGGCGATGCGCAGAATCTCGAATTCGAGAGCGATCATTTCGATTACGTCACTTCGTTCCACGTCATCAGCGTCGTACCTGACGCCAACCGGATGCTGGCCGAAATGATTCGGGTCTGTCGCCCCGGCGGCACGCTGGTTCTGATCAACCATTTTCGGAGCCCGAGGCGTTGGCTGGCTCGACTGATCGATCGGATCGACCCGATCACGCGCCACCTGGGCTGGCGAACGACCCTCTCGCTGGAAGCCTTGCTGCAGAAGGGCGAACTCGAAGTCGTGTCCCGCTACAAAACCTCGCCACGGTCGCTCTTCACCATTCTGATCGCGCGTCGGCCGGCGCTGGCCGCCCGGGCGTACGCCGCCGGCCAAGGCTGAAAATCGCCGCCGCTCAGTGGTGTGAATTCGTCGGCTCGCCGGGGATGATGCCACGGCGAAGGAGTTCAGCGGTTTCGCGCGGGCCGCGGGTCGCCAACCAACGGCGGTAGGTGCGAAGCGTATCGCCATCCCCGCCAAAGAGATGGCGATGCGCGATCTCGTCGAGGATTTCGACCAGTTCCGGGAAATCGTTGACCAAGCCCGAATACAGGCGTCGCATCGGACCGGCGCCCAACTCGGCGATGCGTTGGTAGGCAATGCGGCCGAGGTCGACGAAATACGAGGGCGAGACCAACATCGCCTCCACCCGCTGGAGAAAAAGACCCGTCACGAAGAGCGCGGTATCGCCGACGGCCCGAAGGTCGGTGAAACTTTGGGGTGTCGTGCCACTCAAGCCGGTCAGAAGTTGCATCGCCAGCGGCTCGTCGGGGAAGGGATCTCCCGAGCGCAGGCGCATCGCGAGCAGTTGCACGAGATAGTGCTCGCTCTCCTCGCAGGGTTCGGCGTGGCGAGCCGCCGAAGCGTCCCGCACGAGTTCCCGAAAAAATTCGACCGGGCGACCTGAATCGAGGTTGGGCACCATGGTGTTTCCCTGCTTCTCTCTTCTATCGGCACGCGCGCGGCAGGCTGAAGGGGCGGTTGGCCGATGCCCGGCTGAAACGTGTTCTCGGGAGGTCGAGGGGCAAGGCTGCTCAGAGTGGTTCCCTGCTACCTTGAGGAAACGTGTTGCCGGGGCAGCGCGCCGGGGCTACCCTCGGGAGCCATGGAAGATATCCTTTCGAGCCAGGTTCAGCTTTCGGAGCGCGCCGCCGAGCGGGTGCGGCAGCTTCTGGCCCGCGACCACCGGCCTGCCGAGGCCGGGCTTCGGCTGGGCGTCGCCGATGGGGGCTGCTCGGGGCTTCAATACACCTTGAAAATCGATGACGAGGCTCTTCCCGACGATTCCGTTTTCGAGTCGGCTGGAGTCCGTGTCTTCGTCGACCGCCCAAGCCTCGGTTACCTCGCTGGCATGGTGGTCGA
>VFKT01000309.1 GCA_009885395.1 Deltaproteobacteria bacterium
CGCCCTGCCGACCGAGGCCTCCCGGCGGGGGAAGCGGCGCTGCGGCAGCGGCCGGAGGTTTTACGCCCGCTGCCGCGGCCTGAGCTGGCTTCAAATTCTTGCCGGGCATCGGGGCAACCGGTCCGGGTTCCTTCTTTTTCAGGTCGTCCACGGACGCGGCCGTTGCGGCAGGCTCGCTCGCTGCGGGCTCGGGATCACCTTCCATCAACGCCGACGCGCGGAGGAAACCGCTGATCTGCAGGGTGGCTGAAACGATTCGCGCCAGCCCTCCGACGGCCCCCACGCGTCGCACCGCCGTGGCCCGACGATTGAGCTCGACGAAGGTTACGTTGATCTGCGGTGGACCGGCCTCAAGCTCGGCGAGGAAATGGGCGAGGTTTTGCAGTTCCCCCGAGGCCGTCACCCGCACCCCGGCTTTCTGGAATTTACCTTCCGACTCCTCCCGCAGCACCTGGGTCGATTGGATGCTGACCCCCCGCGCCGTCGCGACGCTCGAGATGCGATCCTGCAATGCCGCAGCTGCCAAGGTGGGTGAATCGCCGGGCAAAAGGGCCGCCACCACCTCGGCGTAACGCTTGCGATTACGAGCCAGATCGACTTCCGCCACCGCCGCCCGCTCGAGCAGTTGCCGCGCATTGGCAAGGCGCTGTGCGTGCTGCTGGATATCGGCACGCACCGTTTCCCGATGCTCGCCAAACCAGGCGATGCCGTAGCGAAGCGCGATCGCCACCACGAGCACGCCCAGGATGACGTAGAGGCGCTGCTGCCGGTCGGCTGCCTTGAAGCGCTCGATCATCCGGTCAATCCAATCCCTCATTTCGGCAGTTCCACCGAGAGAGCGAAGCGCTCCTGATTATCCTGCACCTTGGTGACCGGTGAAGTGAATTGAGGATTGCCGAAACGCGGAGATTTTTCGATCGCTGGAATGAGGTCCGAGGCGGATCCTGCAAACCCCTCCAATTCGATCCGATTCTCACGCAAGCGGAAACTGGTCAAGTACGCATCAGCGGGAATGATTTCGCTCAGCTCCATCAGGTAGGACGAGGCGCGGCGATCGTCGCCGCCAGTGAGGATGAGAAGTCGCTGTTCGCGATCCTCGACCTCCTGCTCGTTCTGGCGGACGGTGCGAACCTGCGGCTCGAGCTCCGTCAGTTGTGCCTCCAGATCGCTACGCACCGAAAGATCCCGCACGATGCCGGCGACCAGCCAGACCGTGGTCACGAGCACCAGCAGCGCCGCCAGGAAGAATGTCAAAACAGGCGCACCTTCCTCGAGCGAGCGCCGTTCCTCCTCGGGAAGAAGATCGAAATCGGTTGCTTCCTCGCGCACCGCCGAGAGAGCTGTGGCGATCGCAAGCAAGGCGGCCGGAGGCGCCTCGGCCGCCAGTTCGGGACGCGCCAGCCGCTCACCGAGGCGCGCGAGGAGATTTCGGCACGCCTCGATTGGTGCGGCGCTGTCTGGACCCTCGGCTGTGCCAGCATTGGTCCCGGCGGCATCGAGTTCGATGATCCGCAGATTGCCGGCGGAACCCGACTCGGTCGTCAAGGTGGCGAGCAGCCCCGCGGCTCTGGACCCCGGACCGGTGTCGGTGCTGTCAAGCGCATGGCTGCGCCGAAGTCGCCCATTGACCGTGGCATCGATCTCGACGCCCGTCCCATCGCGCACAAGGAAAGCCGTCGGGTCGGTCGATTCACCGAGAAAGTGGACCAGATCAAGCAGCACCATCGGGCGCAGCGTGAGCAGATGCGGGCGCAATCCGGCTTCGCCGAGAAGCGCCACCGTGTCGGCCAGCACCACACGACGGACCGCCAGAACATCGACTTCGATCCGCTCGCCCGCCTCGTGAACCAAAACATCCCAGCCCAGTTCCTCGGCGGCGACCGGGAAAAGCCGCCCGATCTCGAACTCGACCACGCTGGCCAGATCGCCCTTTGCTGCCGCCGGCACACTCAGATGCGCCGAGAGCGCGGCGTCCCGCGGCAAGGAGACGGCCACCCGTTCGGCTGCCCCAGCATGCTTGCGACCAAACTCCCGCAGCGCCTCGACCAAAGCCGCGCGGCGGGCCGTCGCGTCGCTGGCCGGAGGCAGCGGCACCACCGCAAAATCGCCCAGCGTGACCCGGGCGAGCCGCTTTTGCAGATGCGCCATCGCGACGCTTGATGCACCGATGGCGACACCGAGTCCATCGATGAAATCGAGCCGGGCAAGTTTGCGAGCCACCGAGCGCAGGTCGCTCACGAAACCTCCGCGATCGGCAACTGGTCCATCCAGCGGAGGATGTACACTCCCTCGTGCGACTCGCCCAGGTCCACCACCGCCCCCACATGCGCTCCCACCCGAGCGGACGGCAGCTTGGCCTGCGCTTCGATCAGCAGGATGCTGGGCGGCTCGTCGGCAAGCAAGTCCGCCATGGCCGGATTCGGCAGAATCACCGACAACCCCTCGAGCAAAGCCCCCCCACCCGCCATCCGGGCCAGCATGAACTGCTTCATCTGTTCCTCGTCGAGGCCAAGCACCGCCTGGAGGACCTCGGGGGTGGCGCTGCGGATATTGAGCGTGGGCTCGCGGTTGAAGACCGAGAAAAGATCCTGCAGCCCAACCGCATGCTCCTCTCCGCCGAAGAAGAGTTCGTCCGTGACCCCCTTGACCAGGCGAAGCTCCTCAAGCGAGTCGAGGGGGGCATTCTTGGCGACATACGGCCTGGGCAGGTCCATGTAGTACTCGCTCTCGGCGCCGCCGACGCGGTGCTCGTCGTCTTCGTCGCGCCAGTCGATGATCGAGTCGGCGATTGCCGAGGCGTCCTCCAGCGGCACGCCGAGATTGATCAGGATCTGCTGCAGCACGGGCTGGTCGGCCAGGTTGATCGGCACCTTGCCACTCTCATCGATCACCCGCACCCAGACCGGGGCGTCCCAGAGCGTCTCTTTGTTCCAGACACCGTCAACCTTGATCAAACGGACATACTCGGGACCGAACTCTTCCGGCGAGGCCCCGAGAGTCGATTGGTCGCGCTCCACCAGCGCACCCAGGAAGGTGCGATTGATGGCGGCAGCAGCCAGGTAATAGCTCTGCGTCTCGTCGGCGAAATTGACCGTTGCCTGCGCATCCTGCCGCATCTCGGTCGAAAACTCGGCGCCGATCACAAAGAGCACCATGAAGATCCATAGGACGATCAGCAGCGCAAAGCCGCTCTCATCGCGGCCGACGGCGAGGCGAGTGGGCGATCCTCCGGGAGAGCTGAGTGCGCCCTCATTCATCAGATTCACCGTCCTTATCGCCGCCAAAGATCCCGAACCCTTCACGGAAGATGGCATCGGAATCGTAGCTGCCCAGACCGTACACCACCGTCAGGATGGGAATTTCCTGAACCCAGTAGGAACGGCTCTGCCCAATCCCCATCAGCTCAACCTTGATCGCACCCGGCAAGCCCTGCTCTTCGAGCGCGTCCCATTCTGCCAGCCACTCGTTATCGAAACCGTCAAGCCTTAGATACTGGAACTTCACGCCATCAAGGCCCGAGAGAAGCTCGGCGGCAGCCTCGGGTTCACCGTCCAGCCCTGACAGATTGCCGCGCGAGAAGATCAAGCGCTCGGCGATCCGCAGGCTCTTGCCGTCGGTCGAGTAGGTCACCCAGCCGAGACCGTCGCCACCCCCGCCGAGTTGGGGCGAAGATGTGATGAAGCTGAACGAATCGGGGCGGCCCTCAAAATAAGGGTGGACCTGCTCGTCGGTCTCGGCCGGATAATCGACCAGCGAACGCACCTGCCGGGTGAGAAGGGCTGTGGCCATACGCAGCCGCGCCGAGCGCTTGGCCGCCTCTTCACCGCGCGGCACCATTTGCGTAGCGGTGGCAAAAGCCGAATAGGCCATGGCGAGCATCATCGCCAGCAGCGTCAGAGAAATCAGCAGCTCAAGAAGCGTAAACCCCGACGAGGCGGCGTCGATCTTTGCAATCTCTCGATGCGCGCGCGGTCTTGACAAGAAGAACTTCATTGGCCTTTCACCTGTTGCTGGCCCGCCTCCTCACCTAAATCGGGCTCAATTCGCATGGTGCCAACCCGATAGGATTTGGCACCAGAGGGCTCGGTCCATTCGATCAGGACGCTGACCACGGCCAGGCGCACGTCGGTGCTGAGCTTCTCCGGATCGATCCCTTCCTCAGGCCCGGCCGGTCGGATCACGCGCTGCCAGTTGAAACCCTCGCCGATTTCGCCGTGCGATTCCTCGTTTACCATTTCGGGAGCCCACAACGCCGCGTCCATCAAGGCTTTGGCGTGCATCACGGCTTCACTTCGCCGGCTGGCGGCACGCACCAATTGGGTGGCCCCGCCAAAAACTTGCATAGCGGAGACGACGCCCACGCCGAGAACAGCGATCGCGATCGAGATCTCGATCAGCGTGAAACCCCGCTCGCTTCTGAAAAGCTTCATGGCGTCTCCTCGACCGAGATCTGGCCGATGAGCGGATCCAGGCGCACCGTCCAGCCGGGCTCTTCGAGGCGGTTGCGATCGCCGACAATCAAGGTAATGCCAGTGGTACTGCCATTGGGGAAAAAACGCACCCGAACGCCGCCGGCCTCGGCGACTTCGCCACCCGCGATCTTGCGGATGGCAACCACCTCGCCGAGTTCGATCGATTTGGAATTCTCGAGCACCAATCGGTGCTGGAACGCATCGATGACCATCTGTTCGGGCCGGCCCTTCATGATCGCCGCACTCTGCGCACCCCGCATCGCACCGACCACACGGCGCACCGCGCTGCGCACCTCGCGGGCCCGCATGCCTGCGTCAATAGAAGGAGTCACCAGGGTTGCCGCCATCGCCACGATGACCAGCACGATCAGCAGCTCGATGAGTGTGAAGCCGGCCTCCCGCTGCGGGGATGCCATCACGCCTCTCGCCCGGCGGCGGGTCAGGGCCAAAGCCTGCTGCGGCCTGGTCGTGCGCATGATCACGGTCTTTCAGAGGCCAGGCGTTCCTTCGCTAGCCCGAGACCGAAATATCGCTGCCGGTATCTGTGCCGCCGGATTGACCATCGGAGCCGTGGCTTCCGACCTCGTAGGGCGAGCCGGTGCCGCCGGGGTTTTTATAGATATACGCATTACCCCAGGGGTCGAGTGGAATCTCGTCCCGAACATAGGGCCCCGACCAATGTGCCGCCGCGGAGGGCCGCGTCCGCAGGGCGTTAAGGCCTTCCTGGCTGGTGGGGTAGCGGCCCGTATCGAGCTGGAACATATCGAGTGCGTTGCGCAGGTTCTCGAGTTGCACCCGCGCCGCCTTGGGCTTGGCTTTCTCGCTCTGGCCGATGAAATTCGGTGCCACCAGCGCCGTCAGCAGCCCGATGATGACGAGCACCACCAGCAGCTCGATCAGGGTGAAACCCCGTTCATCGCGGCGGTGCGCGCCAGAGGCCTCAGCCGATTTTCCATTCTTATCACGCATCATATTCAAGCACCTCGTCAAAGCGGCATGTTGTTCATGCTGAAGATCGCCGAGAACATCGACAAGACCACAAAACCGACCACCAGCCCGCCAAAAACCAGCAGCAGCGGCTCCAGCATTCCGGTGAGGCGTTGCAGCCGTTGCCGCACCTCCTTGTCGAAATAATCCGCCACCGAAACCAGCATCTGGTCGAGCCGACCGGTCTCTTCGCCCACCGCGATCATCTGCAAGGCGAGTGCCGGAAAGACGCCGGTATGGGAGAGCGGCCCCGCCATCCCGGCGCCACCGCGGACACCGGATTTGACCTCGTCGATTGCCGCCTCGAGAACGACGTTGGCCGAGACCTCGCGCACGATCTCCAGCGATTGCAGCATCGGCACGCCACTGTTCAGCAGCGTACCCAGCGTGCGCGCGAACCGTGCCACGGCGACCTTGCGGGCCAGATCCCCCAGCAGCGGAGCCTCCAATCGAAACCGATCCCAGCGCAATCGCCCTGCCTTCGTCCGAAGCCAGCGGGTGAAAGCAACGGCCCCGAGCCCCGAAAGCAGCAAGCCGAGCCACCACCAAGTCCGCATCCCATCCGAAGCCGCCAGCAGAAAGCGGGCTGAAAGCGGCAGGGCGGCTCCGCCCTGGGTGAAGATCGCGGTGAATTTTGGCAGCACGTAGACCAGCAACACCATCACGGACGCCATCGACGTCGTCAGCAGAATCACCGGGTAGACCATCGCCGAGCGGACCTCGTCGCGCAGCTCGGTGGCCCGCTCCAGGTATTCGGTGAGTCGGGCGAGAACGACGTCGAGAACACCACCGATTTCGCCGGCGCGCACCATGCCCACATAGAGCGGTTCGAAAACGCGCGGATGATGGCTGAGGGCTTCGGCCAATGATTTGCCCCGCTGTACGGATTGCAGCACGTCGCTGACCACCCGCTGCGTCTCTTTGTTCTCGCTGAGTTCGGCGAGAATCTGCAGGCTGCGATCGAGCGGCAGGCCAGCTGCGAGCAAGGTGCTCAGTTCGTGGGTGAGGACCAGCAGATCACCGCGGCCGACCCGATTTCGCAGGGCTGCGAGTTGGGGCAGTTTGAATTGCAGAACGCCGCCGGTGCCGGCCGTCGCGGCATCGTCAACCTGCAGGGGGACCAGACCTCGTTCTTGGAGGCGTGCCGCCGCC
>VFKT01000220.1 GCA_009885395.1 Deltaproteobacteria bacterium
AGCCGCCGCCGTCGCTGGCGGTCGCCAGTGCTACGACGCCGCCGGCGATGGCCGCCGCCGAGCCGCCACTCGAGCCCCCCGGCGAATGCTCCAGATTCCAGGGATTGCGCGTCACTCCAAAAAGAAGGTTCTTGGTGATCGCGGTGTAGCCAAACTCGGGCGCGTTGGTCTTGCCGACCACGATGGCGCCGGCGGCGCGCAGCCTTTCAACTTGGCAGGAGTCGCGTTCCGGAAGGTTGTCGCGAAACGGCACCGAGGCATGCGTCGAGCGGAAACCCATGGCGTCCTCAAGTTCCTTGACGCCGAGGGGGATGCCCTCGAGTATTCGCCCTTCGCCGCGCATCAGCCGCGCCTCGGCGGTGCGGGCGGCCGCGAGCAGCTGATCCGGATCACCTATTTGACAAAAGGCGTTCAGGCTTGGCTGGGTTTCTTCGATGCGCTTGAGTGTGGCCTGCATCAGATCGACAGGCGAGAGTTCGCGGCGCCCGAGGCGGCTGACGATTTCGGTGAGAGGACGGGTGAGAAGGTTTTTCATCGCGGGCGATCTCCATAACTTTTAGATGACGAACGGGATACCGGGCCCTTGGCGCGGCCTGGGTTGATTGTGTCCGTGGCGACGCGCTTGGCAAGGCCTGCACCCGATCCGAGCACCTGAGCCAGGTTGATGCCGGCCCGGTGGGCGCGGTGCTGCCAGGCCTCGGGCAAGGGCGCCTCGACTTCGAGCCGATCACGGCGGGCGGGATGGGGCAGATCGAGGCGCCAGGCGTGGAGCAGCAGCGTCCGGTCGGCATGCCGTGCCGCCGAGGCCCGGCCATCGGGCGCAAGGCCGGGGCGTGCGTAAACCTGATCGCCCTCGAGCGGGCAGCCGAGCCAGGCCAGGTGCGCCCGGATCTGATGCAGGCGACCGGTCTCGATCGAGCAACGCACCAGTGCTGTGCCGTCGGTGCCGAGGGCAAGTGTCTCGATATGCGTCACGGCCTCCTCGCCGCGCAGATCGGGGACCGAGAGTTTGCGATCTTCAAGGCGCACTTCCAGCAGCCGGATCCGAATGGTTTGCCGACGTTTCGGCGGTGGCGAGCGCGTCCAGGCGAGGTAGGTCTTGGCGATATTGCGCGAGGCGAAAGCTTGCCGCAGGGCGTCGTAGGATTCGGCCGTCAAGGCGAAGGCAACCAGACCACTGCTCGCCCGGTCGAGGCGATGTAGCAGGCCGAAATCGCGATCCGCCCCGAGTCGGGACAGGACGGCGCCGTAGTGGGCCATCACGCCGTTGACCAAAGTGTCACGCTCGTGGCCGCGCCCCGGACGGGTGACCAGGCCTTTATGCTTTACTACGACGAGCAGCCTTGTATCTTCGAAGGCGACCTCGAACGCGATCCTCTGGTTGGCTGCGGGGGCCTGCAAGCGCGTCTTCTAGCAGCAGCGAGGCCTTGCGGGCGAAGCCGGCCAAACAGAGGGGCCAAAAGCCTCGACGGCTGAGGGACTTGCGCCGTGCTGCGGATCCAGATTCCATACCGCAAATGCCCAGCAACCCTCCATGCCGACGAAGTCGGCAGCACCTGCCTTCGACACCATGCCGATCTTCCTGGTTTATCCGGGCCTTTGCTGGAGGGATTGTCGCCTTGGCGGCTGCCGGTTGCGGCGGGTCGGCCCTTTCTGAACTGCCTCCCGGCCCCGGCGATCCGGTGCGCGGCGAGAGCATCGCGGCGCTGGCGGGCGGCTGCGGCTGCCATTCGGCGGAAACCGGCGCCCCTCTCTCGGGTGGTCGGGCGCTCGCGACCCCATTCGGCACCTTCCACTCGAGTAATTTGACCTCCGACCGCGAGACCGGGCTGGGTGCCTGGACCGACGACGAAATCGACGCGGCATTGCGCCGTGGCCGGCTGCCGGATGGTTCGATGGAATCGCCCGTCATGCCCTGGTATCAATATGCCGGGATGGCCGATGCCGACGCGCGCGATCTGATCGCCTGGATGCGCACGCTCGAGCCGGTGCGACGCGAGCGCAGCGAAGACGAGACGTTCCTGCCGCGACTTGCGTTCCGTGCCTGGGCGTTGCTCTTTGCGCCGCCGCTGCCCGAGGCCCCCGAAGAGGCGCCCACCGAGCCTCTGGCGCGCGGGCGCTATCTGGTCAAGCATGTATCGATCTGCGGCGATTGTCACACGCCACGCGGCATCTTTGGCGCGCCCGATTCTGATCTCGAACTGGCGGGCCATAGCGGAATTTTACCAGATGACGGAGTCGTGCCGAATATCACCCCAGACAGGGCGACCGGAATCGGTGATTGGGATCTCGACGATCTGGTGAGCGTGCTCGAAATGGGCATGTTGCCGAATCTCGACAGCGTTTCTGGCTTGATGGCCGAGGTGGTCGACGGCGTTCATGGCGCACCGGGCTATGGACGCGCGCCTTTGGAGGACCTGCGTGCGATCGCCGGGTATCTGCGCACCGTTGCGCCGATCCCGCACGCCGTGCGGGAGGCGAAAGACAACGAAAGCTGAGGCCAGACCGTCGTCCCGAATCGACGACCCGGTCGATGGACGAAAGAGCGGCGACGCGAGACGAAGCCAAATGCCTTTCAAGTACGGGTCTTGCGGGTTCAGCCAGCCGCGGCACGGGCCGTCCGGATCGCGAGCGCCTGCAGCGTCAGGGTCGGGTTGTAGCCGCTCGAAGTCGGGAAGGGGGCGGCGTCGACGGAATAAAGGTTGCCGATGTCGTGAAAACGACAATTTGCATCCACCACCGAAAGCCTGGGGTCGGTCCCCATCCGCAGCGTCCCCATGATATGTCGTCCGGTCGGCGTCTTGCCGCCATCGTACATCGGCGAGATGAAAGCGAATTGCGCCCCGGAGGCCCCGTGCAATTCGATCATTTTCGGACCGTAGACCTCGCGCGCGCGCAGCTCGAAAGCATGCGGCTGGTAGGTGATCCGTGGCACCGGCAGGCCGTTGATGTCACGTACCTCTGGGTCGAGATCGATCCGGTTGGTGCTTTGTGGCGCGTCTTCGCCCTGCATGATGAGGACCGCGATATGCGAACCGAAGGGGCTTGAGCGCAGGAAGCTCTTCAGCTCCTCGCCGCGAAAGCCGAGCTCGGCATACTGGATTGCGTCGGCGATCTTTTCCGAATTGGTGCCGAATTCGACGATGCCGCCGAGCGGACGATCTGGGTCGTTGGGCACGCCGCGCCAATCCGAGAAGCCGGCCGAAACCGATTTGCCCCGCTCACCATGAAAGTTGATCGGGTAGACGCCGGGAGAGATCGTCTGGTGGTGGAACATCAGATTGCGGCCGAGCTGCCCCGAGGAGTTGCCGAGACCCGGGCCGCCCGGGTCCGAGAGCAGGCAGAGTCGGACCGATTCGATCGGGCTCGCGGCGAGGAAGATTTGGTCGCCAGCAACATTGTCGAGGTGACCTTCCGGGTCAAGATACTCGACCTGGGTGATGGTGCGACCCGTGGCGTCTGTGACCAGCCGCACGGCGGCACATTCGCTGCGTAATTGAACCCGACCCGAGAGCAAGGCCCGCCTCAGATGATTGACCGAGCCCTTGGCGTTGATCGAGCAGCCGTAGCCGGAACAAAAACCGCAATCATTGCAGGCCGGCTGGCCACCGTAGGGACGTGAATTCTGCAGCCCGGGATAGGGGTAGGCAGTCAATCCAAGAGCGCGCGTCCCGACGGAGAGCACTTCCGAGAGAAACATCGGTGCTCCAGGCGGCATCGGGTAAGGCCCGCTGCGCCAGGCCTCGAAGGGGTCGGCTCCGGCCAGTCCCTGCGCGCCACCGATCCGTTCGGCCTCGGCATAGAAGGGCTCGAGCTCGGCATAGGAAAGAGGCCAGTCGGCGAAGGCGGCGCCCGGGATGTCGCCGAGCTCGCTGCCAAGCCGGAAATCGAATTCCTGGAAGCGTGGCACCTTCATGTCGGCATGCACCCAGGCACCACCGACGGTTTTGGGTAGGCTATTGACTTCGCCGATGACGGTGCGTTTTCCGTCGGCTTCGCTCGGGCGAAACGTCCGTGGCTCGACCCGCGCTTGCTGGTGGATCAGCTTGCGCGAACTCATCGCCAATTCGTCGTTGGCGAAGAGGGGCTTTGGGTTGCCGGGAGCAGGATCGTCAAGGCCTTGGAAATAATTCGGCCCGGCCTCCAGGACGCAGACGTTCAGACCGGCCTCGGTGAGGGCCAGCGCGGTGGCGCCGCCCCCGGCACCGGAGCCGATAATGACGGCGTCGAAACGGCTCAGACTCGTGTTCCCGAGGACTCCGGGTACGCGGGAAGGAAGTGCGGTCATGCATAAACTCCTGTGGCTCTTGAATCTTTGGTCTTTCGTTGGGGTGCGATGCGCTGCGTGGCCGATTTCCTGAGGCCTCGCTCAGTAGAAACGCGTGCCGCCCTGCACCAGCGTGATAGTGGCGATGAAGCTCTCGACCGAAGGTTCGAGCGGCCCGCCCGGCCAGCGCGGGTCGCGGATCTGGTTCGGTTTCTCTGGGTTGTCGCGCTCGCTCTCGGTGGCCGGATCATAGAAGGTATGGCCGATCGGCTGGCTGTCGCCGTCGTATTGGTAGTCGCGCCAGGCGACGCCGTCCTGGTTCCCGCCGTATTCGGGGGCCGCGAACATCCCTTGCAGAACATGCTTGACAAACTCCGTCCGGAATTCGGTCGGCGTCGCGTCGATGGCGGCGAGCCGCTGGCCGAGTGGCACTGCCGCCAGGTCTGCGAAATCATGCGCCTGTGCCCAGGCATCGAGCGCTTTCGCGGCTTCGCGGTAGAGGCTGCGCAGACCGGGTGAGGTGGGGACGAGCGGCGCATTGATATCGCCGTTGAGGACGCTGGCCGAGCCATAGAGTTCGATCCGCATCGAGAGTTCCTGCAAGCGGCTGAGGGGGCGCCAGACTTCGAATTCGTTTTCAGGGAAGGCGGACGAGGGACCGCCGTCTTCGCCCGGAAAAGGCTGTCGTCCACTGAAAGGGCCGCGCGCATAGATCGGCGGTAGATCGTTGTCGAAGGCTGCAAGGAAAAAATCGATGAATTGGATCGCGTTGCTTCCCAGCGCGCCAACCGTTCCACCTTCCGGGACAATCGCCTCGGCGAGGGCCGCAAAGGTGGTGGTCTCCCCGGCGGTGAAAAAGCGGGCGAGCGGTTCCGCGGTGCTACCGGCGTTACCGCAACCGCTTGACCAGGGCGCGATCGCGACCACGCCACCAGCGGTTACGATTCGAAGAAAGGTGCGTCGCTTCAGGGACAGATCCAGCATACCGCCCACGCAATCCTGATTCGTTGCATCTGTCAACGCGCAGCTTGGCGCAGCGCGTCGTATCAGGGGTTTCGCGCGGCTCAGGCGTTGCGCCAGACGGGTGGCCGCTTCTCCTTGAAGGCGGCCACACCTTCCTTCGCGTCCTCGCTGCCGAAGACACGCCCCGACAGGCTCATCTCGAAGTCGAGTGCCGCTTTCAGATCGAGAAAAGTGGATCTCTTTGCCGATTCCTTGCAGGCGCGGATGGCGAGCGGGCCGTTCTCACAGATCGTGTCAGCGAGCTTGCGCGCTGCTGGCATCACCTGGTCGCGCGGCACGACCATGTTGACGAGGCCCATTTCATAGGCCCGCAGCGGCGTGATCCGGTCAGCGAGCAGCAGCACTTCCATCGCGTTGCACCAGCTGAGCTGACGGGCGCTATGCACGGTCGAGCCGCCGCCCGGGAAGAGGCCACGCCGAGGTTCGGAGAGCTGAATGAAGGTATCGTCGGCGATCACCCGCAGGTCGGTGTTCCACAACATTTCGAGGCCGCCGGCAGCGCAGATTCCGTTGATCGCGGCGATCACCGGTTTGAAGAGCTCGAAGGTCTGGCCGTCGCGGGTCTGGGCGCCGTCGCGCAACACCGCGATCAGGCTGTCCGAGAAGCTGTAGTTTGAACCCGGTTCAACCTTGCGCGAGCCGCCGTCACGCAACGCTGCGGCGCGTTCCGTGACCTGCTGGATAAACTTCTTGAGATCAGCCCCGACGCAATAGACGTCGTTCACGCCGGTGAGGATGGCGACGTAGGCATCGTCGTCGTCGCGGTAGCGGATCCAGCAATCGGCGAGCATGCCGAAATGGTCGAGGTCGAGGGAATTGCGCGCCTCGGGTCGATCGATCGTGATGGTGACGATGTGACCGTCTTTCGCATAATGGATCGCCATGGTTGCGGCCTTGGCGGCCGACCAGGGCGATGTCAACAGCGGCCTCGCGCACCGCGTCGGATGGGGCACGACGGGCGGGGCGGGGTCGAGGTCGCCCGGAGGGAGGCGCGCACAGGGGCGGGTCCGAAGTCGTCCTGATAGAGGCGGGGCATGGGGCTTGCCGACGTTCATGCGCACCTGACGCATCCGCGTCTCGTGGCCGATGAAGCCGGCGTCCTTGGCCGCGCCCGCGCCAGCGGCGTGACCTCGATTGTGGTCAATGGTCTAAACGCAGCTGATAACGAGGTCGTGCGGCAACTCGCGCTTCGCGAGCCGCTGGTACGGCCGGCGTTCGGGCTCTATCCGGTCGATGCGGTGCTTGCTGAAATGCGGGCGTTGGGTGTCGAGTACCCTCGCGACGGCGAGGAGCCGTCTGTCGAGGAGAGCCTGGCGTGGCTGCAAGCGCATGTCGAGGAAGCTTTTGCCATCGGTGAAATAGGTCTTGATGGTTATTGGGTTCCCGAATCGCTGTGGGCACGGCAGGAGGAGATTTTTCGCGAATTGGTGAAGCTGGCGATGGCGGCCGACAAGCCCATGATCATCCACACCCGCAAGCGTGAGCAGCGCACCTTTGAGATCCTCATTGAAATGGGAGCGCAGCGCGTTTGTTGGCATTGCTTTGGCGGTAAAATGAAGCTCGCCCAGCGGATCGCGGCGCACGGGCATTGGCTCTCGATCCCGGCCAACGCGCCGCGTTCCGAGAGCTTTACGCGGCTGCTCGGCACGCTTCCGCCGGAGCGCTTGCTGCTCGAGACCGATTGTCCGTATCTATCTCCCGATCGCGAGCGCATGAGCGAGCCCGCCGACGTCGCCGCCACCGCGGCCTACGCGGCAGGGCTTTGGGGGATCCCCTTGATCGAAGCCGAGGAACGCTTCGCTCTCAATTTCAGCGCGCTTTTCGGCATCGCACCTTAGTCTTGGCGCCAGCAGGCCGGCGGCGGAGACGGGGTCGTGCCCGCGCATAAAAGGGAAGGCGCAACAGGTGAACAACGCGAGCCCGAGCGCGTATGAGGCGGTGGAGACGGGTGGCGGCGGCACCTAAATGGAAGCCCGATCAGGTTTGCCGTATCAGGCCGGGACAGGCGGCTTTCGTCGGCGAGGAGTCTTGGGCTGACGGCCAGACGGTCGCTGGGCAACGAGGGGCGGGGAGTGGCGGAACAAGGACGGGCCGGGACGCATACGCGAGGGCGCGCGACGGGTCGTGCCGGCGGACGTCGGCGCGGCGGACGCTCGCGTCGCGGCCGCGCCGCGCGGCGCCGGTTCGCCCGGCAGTCCGTCAAGCGCCTCTTGCAGGTCTTTCTGCTGGCAACTCTGGCCGCGCTGGCGGTGCTTGCCGTGGTGGGGCGCTTCGGCGAGCGGCTGGCCCC
>VFKT01000207.1 GCA_009885395.1 Deltaproteobacteria bacterium
ATCGCGGTGCCAGTCGTATTCCGTCGCAACGCGCAGCGCTTCGGCGCGCGCGGCGCCGAAGAATTCCTCGACGATCGCTAGCGCCATGTCGATGCCGGCGGATACGCCCGATGAGGTTGCAAAGCGCCCACTTCGTACCCAGCGGGCCTCGCGTACCCAGTCCACCGCCGGGCCTTGTTCTGCGACCCAGCCAAAGGCGCGCTTGTTGGTGGTCGCGCGATGTTGGTCCAGCAGGCCGGTTCGGGCGACAAGCGCGGTGCCGGTGCAGACGGTCATTATCAATTCGGCTGCCGGGATGCGCTCCCGAAGCCAGCCGATCAGGGCGGCATCGTTCACCGCCTCGCGGGTGCCGAAACCACCGGGGACAAGCAGCCAATCTGCGGGCTCGGCGCGATCGAAGGTGGCATCAAGTGCTGTGCGGGGTCCTTGAAAACTCGATACGACAGTACCCCTTGCGGCGACCATTTCGAGGCGCAGATCGGCGCCGAGATTGCCGAACATCTCAAGCGGTCCGAAGACGTCGAGCAGTTCGAAGCCCTCGAAGAGCACGATTTGGAGCGTGCGCTGCGGTGTCGATCGCTCTTCCATTGAAGCCCTCAAACCGTCCGCCGGGGATGGCCCAAACGCGGACACCTTCAGGACTTTAGCTGGCCGCTCGGACCCTGGCTAAGGGCGAAACGCGAATCGACCGATGGTCGCCAAGGTCGCCGTGTCCTCGGGGGATTGCCCGGGCAGGCGGGGAAGGCAGAGCGATGCAGCAGGAGACGTCCCGGGCGCACGCCAGCCGCTTTCGGTTCGTTGAGGAGATCGGCGTGGCTGCCGCGAGCCGGCTGCACCGTGCCATCGAGACGCGAACCGGCAGGACGGTCCTGGTCGAGGTGGCTTTGCAAGGCTGCGCGCACGGGCTGGCGGAGGCCCGCAGCTGTGGCGAAGTCGCCCACCCCGCACTGCTGCCGACGCTCGAGATCGTGCCGGACGAGACCCCCAGCGGGGTTCTCGTCATCCATCCCGACGCCGACACGCAGCCGCTGGCGGCTGCGCTCAAGACCGGCGGCGCACTGCCACCAAAGGAAGCGTTGCGTCTCTCCGCGGCCTTGGCTGGTTTCCTTCAGGAGGCCCGGGCCACCCTTGGCGATGGTGTCGCGATAGATCCGCGCGACGTCCTGCTTGGCGCCGACAACCAACTCCGGGTGCTGGGGTTCCGGGCAGCGTCATTTTCGACGCCGGCGAATGCCCTGGCACTTGGCGGTGTTGGGCAGGTTCTCTTTTCGCTGGTCTGTGGCAGCCTGGTGACGGGTCTCGAGAGCGGCCGGGAGCTGCGGCGTCGTTTGCCGCCGAGTGTTCCCGAGCCGCTGCGCCAGTTGCTTGACGCTTGCCTCGGGATCGGTGCTGAACCACCACCATCAAGCATTGAGGAATTCGTGCACTGGCTGGGGGCGGTCGAGCGCATTCTGGCCTCGGCCGGCGATTCCGACCGTGCTGCAGTGGCCGGGTTGCGTGATTCCGTCGAGCAGGGCACGGCCACGCTGCGCGAGAGCCTTGAACTGGCCCGTCGCATCGGCGTGGAGCGGACGGACCTGCCCGACCGCGAGGCCTTGGCCGCAGCTCTCCTGCCCGCTCAATTGGTCGATGCCGGCCAGGAGCCTGCGGTCGCGCGGCGAGCTCTGGAGGGCGTGACCCTGAAGCTCCGGGAAGCGCTCGGGACTCTCGATAGATCCCTGGAACTGACTCTCAAGCAAAGTCTTAAAAAGCTTTCAGGAGAGGCTCGTCGTCTGTACGACCTGGGCGAAACTCTGCTGCGGGCGGATATCGCCGTTCGTTTGGGTGGCGCCGAGCAGTTGTTGAGGGCGGAACTGGAGGCCGTGCAATTTGTTCGGGCTGCCGAGGCGCTGCGCGGTTTTGAACTGAGCCTCGAGGCAGCCCGGATGGCTGTCGAGCAGCAACTTCGGGGAGGCCTGGCAGGGCTGGTGGATCGTGCGGTGGCGGTGATCGACCAGCTCGAAAAGCAGGGGAGCAGCTTGCCGATTCCGGACGAACTCGAGCCGGTCCAGCTCCGCGCAAATGGCGAGCAGCGGCTCTCTGTTGGCGAGTACGAGGGCGTCGCGGCGTTTCTTCAGGAGTCCTCCGGGCGCCTTGAATCCATGCTTGTAAAACGATCGCGGCTGGCTGCGGCAGCACTAACGAGGGCGAAGGGTGCTGCGGCAGGGAGAGACGGCCCGGCCCGCCCGGTTTGGGGGTTTGGCACCAGGGAACCGACGCTTGCGCCAGCGCAGCTCGATCAACTGCGTTCGGTTCTGGCGGGCCTACCCTTCGATGCCCGGGCACTCAGCCCGGCAGCCAGCTTGCGTGTTGAGGGTGAACGTCTGCTCGAGACCATCGACCAGCAGCGTGCACGGATCGTCGCACCGGAACTCGTCGAGCGTCTCGGCACGCTCGAACGCGAAGCCTACGCCGCCGCCGCCCGCGGCGATGATCAGGGTGCATTGCTCCAGCTCGTTCGTTCGATTGACACGCTGCGCTGTTTGGCCGAGGTCCTCAATCGCGACGAAACTCCGGGCGATGAGACGCTGCCTGCCGCAGGAGGTTTGGATTTTTCGTTCGACAGCGGAGCGGTTACTCTTGACGCTGGCATCCGTTGTATTGAGGGCGGCGAATCGGCCTTGGGTGGTGGCGCATCTGTCTCGGAAGGTGGCGTGTTGGCCCTTCCGGGCGGCGGGTCCGACTCGGAGAGGGGCGGGTCGCTCGCTGCAGGTGTCAAGAACCCCCTCGGTCGCCTCGCTGGCCGCGTCAAGAATCCGGGTGAAACCAGGGGCGCGCCGCCAGACTCAAGGTGCGACGAGGCCGGCATGAAGGGCCGCAACCAAGGCGCCGCGCGGGGGGCAGCGTTGTATGCGGCGGCTTCCGGGGATGCGGCGAGTGCGGCGGCGAGGCTTGCCCCGCGATCTGGGGTGGTGCCGCGTCCGCTCTCCGGCGAGATCGCCTGGCAACGCGCTCAACCTCTTGTGCTCGTGCTGCTGCTGCTTGGGGCGGCTCTCCTGGTCGTCCATGTGTCGAGCAATCGTAGTCTGACGAATCTTGTGGGAAACGCCTCCCCGATCAGAAGCCGCCCCTTGCCCAGCATTCTCGGCGCCTGGCCGGCGGTCGAGCGGGTGCGTGCGCCGCGTCACCAGAGCTGGGTTTTTTCGCTGATGCTCGATGGACCCGCCGACCCGGTGTTTGGGCCGCATTGGGCCATCGATGGACGCGCGCTCGGTGTCAGCGGTGCGACGTTGCAGATCGCTGCGCTTGATCGCGAGCGCCCCGGGCAGCCCTTCCTTCTCACGGCCAGCCTCGGCATCGGGATCGGCCCCGGACGGCACCGCTCTTGGTGGGTTGAGCCCTTTGGTTCTTCCGAGCCTGTCCTCGGAAAGGGTTCAGACCTCAGACGACGAGACCGTCCTCGAGCGTGAAACCGGCGCTTTCTATCATCTGCTGCGCTTCGTTTACGGCCTGGCCCGAGGTCGTCAGGTAGCCGTCGACAAAAATTGAGTTGGCTGGCAGCAGCGCGCGCTTCTGCATCTCGCCAAGCACGTGTTCTCGACCGCCGGCAGCCCGGATGTCAGCATCTGGATTGAGAAATCGCATCAGGCAGAGGGTTCGGAGCGCCCGGCCCGGCTCGATCTTCCCCGCGTCTCCAAGTGGCGTGCCGTCGATGGCGTGCAGGAAGTTGACCGGCAGGGAGTCAACACTGAGTTCTGCCAGCGCGAAGCCCAGATCGATGACATCCTCGTCGGTTTCACCCATGCCGACAATGCCGCCGCAGCATACGGCCATCCCGGCCGCTTGTGCGGCCTGCACGGTCGCGATCCGCTCGGCATAGGTATGGGTGGAACAGATTTCGGGATAGAAGCGCTCGCTGGTATTGAGATTATGATTGATCCAGCCGACGCCCGCGGTCTTCAATCGTGCAGCCGTCTCGGCTTCGAGCAGGCCGAGTGAGACGCAGATCTCGAGCTCCGGATGTTTCTCCTTGATGGCGGCGGTGGCACTGCAGATCCGTTCGACATCGCGCTCGCTCGGGCCGCGCCCGCTGGTGACCATGCAGTAGCGGCGTGCGCCCCGCTCGACGGCGTTGTCGGCTGCGGCTTGCAGCACGCCGCGCTCAAGCAGGGTGTAGGTCTCGATGGGTGCCGTTGAGACCTTTGATTGCGAACAATAGCCGCAGTCTTCCGGGCAAAGCCCCGAGCGGGCGTTCTTGAGGACACAAATCTTGACGCGGCGTCCGAAACGGCGTTCGCGGATCTCGAGCGCGGCCTCGAGAAGCGCGTCGAGCTGATCGTCCGGCGAGGCGAGGATGGCGCGGGCCTCGTCGCGTTGCAGGCGTTCGCCCGCGAGGACGCGCCTGGCGAGATCGCTCCAAACTGGTGTCCCGTCGATTCCTGTGGTGGCCATGCGAGCCGGGTACCAAACCCCGCAGGGGGTGCCAACGGAGGCCGTCTTGTCCGGATTGGGTCGGGGACGGGAGGGCAGGGTTGCGATGGTGGTCTTTGCCGGCCTGGGGCGCCCGCTGCGAGCAGCCGGGCACGGCAACAAGACCGCGGCCCTTTTGGATGGTGGTCTTTGCCGGCCTGGGGCGCTCGCTGCGAGGTGGGGGTGGCTCTGCCGCCAAGCTCGCTTGCCTCGTTCAAGGGGCCAGTCCGAGCGCCAGTCGGGCCGCCCGGCGCAGGGCTGGCTCGGCCCCTTCCGTGACACGGAGAAGAATCGCGCGCACCTCTCCTGCCGCCGGCCCGAATCGGCCGAGCGTGGCCGCCGCCGCGCGGCGGATGCCGGGCTCGGGATCGTGCTCCAGGCACTCGGCCACTGCCGAAGCGTGAGCCGGATCGCCCAGCCGGGCCAGCACAGCCAGAGCAGCCAGCCGTACGCCGGAATCGTCGTCGCGGAGGGCTCGACGAGCCACCGTCGCGGCCCCGGGCGTGCCCAGATCCCGAAGACAGTAAAGCGCCATTTTTCGCAACACGGCCGGCGCGCTCCCTGCCGCTTCGTCAAGGGCCAGGACGATTCCTGAATTTGCAAATGCGAGTTTACAGGCCAGCCGCGACGCGGCCCAGCGCTGATCGCCGTCGTCCAGCGCCATCGCCTCCCGCACCGCGGGCCAGATCGCCGCGGGTGGATTCTCACCTTGCCCGAGAGTCCAGGCTGCGCCCCAACGCAAGCGCTGGTCGCTGTTGGTCAGGGCGAGGAGAAGGCGCGCTTCAAGCGCCGGCGATTTCGGCAGCAGCGCGACCAGGGCCCCGGCCGCACGGCGCTGAAGTGTGCGGCGGGGATGCGCGAGCGGACGGACCAGGGCTTCGCGGAGGGCTTCGCTCTCCTCAAGCAAGTGGCTGCGCTGGTCGGGAGGAAGCTTCAGGAATCGATCGAGCGCTGCGGTGGCGCTCTCCTCCCGCCCGAGATCAGATAGGAGCAGGTCGAGGGGAGTCGTCTCGGGTTTCATCGTGTCACGCCGAGACGTTCTGGTGGTTCAGGCGAGCGCCGCAGGATCGTAGTAGAACCTCTCGCGGATGATCTTGCCCTCGCGGAGTTCATAGATCGCCAGTTCACGAAGGATGCCCTTGCGGCCCTTCGATTTGAGCGTGATCTCCCATTCGATTGTGATCGTCTGTCCGTCACACCACATGTTCACCGGATTGTAGACAGCCTCGGGATGCTGCTTTGCCCAGGCGGCGATTTTCTTTTCGACGGCCGCGATGCCGCGGAAGATCTGCCCGCTGCCGATTTCTTCGGATTCGATCCCCTCGGAGTAGAGGTCGAAGATCTGCTCAAGCTCGCCCATGCAGGTGGCGGTGACGATGATACGCGCAATCCGTCGGAGATCGTGGAGCGTTGGGGGAAGCGGTTTCACCCGGGTCGCGGGGGCGACATCCTTGGCTGAGGTTTGTTTCTTCGCAGTTGCTTTTCGGGTTGCCATAAATGTCCTTATTACTTTGTAGAAGCTATCTCAAGGCAAAATTTGAGTCTACTGCCTGAGATTATCGCCGCTGTCCGGTCGGCGCAAGGCGGGTTGCGCCAGAGCGAGGGGCCTGATTCCCTCCGCCAGCGACACGCTGCGGCGAGCTGCCCGCAGGCTTGCGGTCGGCCGATCGTTGGAGTCGGATCGGAAGGAGGCCAGGATGGGGGACGAAGGAGCGCTGGAAACCGCAGGCTGGCCGGTGTTGCACCTGTTCCAACGACTTGACCGGACGCGCTGGCGCCAGCTTGGCTCCGAGGAGCGCGAGCAGGCGACCTCCGAGTTCAGCGAACTGCTTGCTGCGGCGGCTTCCGAAGACGGCTTGCAACTCGTTTCGACCGCCGTTCTTGGCAAAGCGGATCTCGGCCTCATCGCGGTTCACCCCGATCTGGCGCGCTTGCAGCGCCTGGAGAAGGAGTTCGCTGCCACCGCGCTCGGCTGCTGTCTTGAGACCGTGTATTCGTTTCTCTCAATCAGCGAAATCAGCGAGTATATGTCGACCGCAGGCGACCAGGCCCGCCGCCTGCTCGCCGAGGAAGGCTTGGCGCCCGATTCGCCCGAGTTCCAGCAGAAGCTTGCAGGGTTCACGCGACAGATGGCGGCTTACGCCGAAGCACGAGTGCATCCGCGCTTGCCGGGAAGCGAGCATCCGGTGGTCTGTTTCTACCCGATGAGCAAGGCCCGCGAGGTCGGAGCCAACTGGTTCAGCCTGCCCTTCAGCGAGCGCAAACGGTTGATGGGCTCGCACGCCGAAGCCGGCCGGCGCTTCGCTGGGCGCATTACGCAGCTCATCACGAGTTCGACCGGCATCGACGATTGGGAGTGGGGTGTGACGCTTTTTGGGCGCGATCTGAAAGCTGTGCGCGACGTAGTGTACGAAATGCGTTTCGATGAAGGCAGCGCGGTCTACGGGCTCTTCGGCGGCTTCTGGGTTGGGCTGCGTTTTGCTCCGGCCGATCTGCGCTCGGCCCTCCAGCTCTGACCTGCGGACCTCATGAGTGAAGACGAAGCCGCGGTTGTACTGAAGTCGGTGCGGCTGCACACGGATGGATCGTGCCACGGCAATCCCGGTCCGGGCGGTTGGGGTGTCGTCCTCGAATACGACGGACGCGAGCGCGAGTTGAACGGAGCCGAGCGGGCAACGACCAACAATCGCATGGAGCTGACTGCGGTCATCGAGGGCTTGCGCGCCCTTCGCGAAAGTTGTCGCGTTGAGATCGTCACCGATTCAAAATACGTCATCGAGGGCATGAAATCTTGGATTCACGGCTGGAAGCGGAACGGTTGGCGCACTGCGGGTCGCCAGCCGGTGCGCAACGTCGAACTCTGGCAAGCTCTCGACGTGGAAGCCGCGCGTCATCAGGTGCGTTGGACCTGGGTGCGTGGCCATACGGGAAATCCTGGGAACGAGCGCGCCGATAGGCTCGCCAATGCCGCAGTTGAGCAGCTTTCCCGGCGTTGATTGACCAGACCGGGAACCCAGAGCCGGTCGATTTTCCCGAATCCGTCTCGGGCCAGATCAAGACCCCGGCGCTGATTGATCCGACCCAGAAATCAGAGTCGAAGCAGGCGCAGCCCGAAGAAAATCTGCAGTGCGGCCAGCAGCAAGGCTGCGAGCCCAAATGCGGGATGAAGTAGGCGGGCCGAGGAAAGAGTCGGGATCTTGCGCGACACCAGAGCCGCCAAGGAGAGGCAAACCACCAGGGCCGTGCCCACCTTGAAATGCGGGCTCTGCGCGAGTTCGAGGTCGGGCCTGAGCCATAGGGTTGAGGCGATGCCGAAGACGAAGGAGAAGAAGATCGAACATGCGGCCATCGGGGCGAGTCGCCTGTGTCGTGGGCGCAGGTGCGCACCGCCACGCTCGCGTGAGCGCAGGCCGAGCGAAGCGGCATAGGCCAGCAGCCCGGTCGCAGCGAGTGCGAAAACGGGGTGGAGCCACGATAGGGGGCTGGGTTCTCCGCCGGGGAGCACGGCGGTTACTTTGCTCTTCGAGGGCGCCGAATGCCACCCCAGATCTCGGCTGCGGCCGCGACCCGTGCCAGCCCTCTGGATTAAATGCGTTGACGGGAACAAGCATGGCCCCAGATCTCGGCTGCGGCCACGACCCGTGCGAGGGGTTGGCCGACGGAAAGCCCGGACGCGGTCTTGCCCGCGCACGACGGCAGAGGTCGCGTCAGGCGTCGGTCGACGGCGAGAGCAGGCGGCCCCGCCCCCAGGCCCCGGCGTCGGGGTCGCGCAGCAGATCGCCGAGCCCGCCGGGATGGTGGATTTCGAATTCGGTTGGCGCTTCGCTGTCGCCGAGCGTGCTCTCGGGCCGCTCCATTCGCCCGAAAACAGCGAGGGTTTCGGCGGCATCAAATTCAAAGCTTTCGCGGCTGCGGTGGCTTTCGCCGAAGCGGGGATGCAGGGCCCGGTCGAGTGCCAGCACCCGGCGGGCTGCGGTGAGCAGATCAGCCGCGTCATGCTCGCGCAGCCATGCCGTGAGTTCGGTTTCGATGCGCGCGTAGGTGCGTTCCGGTGCTCGCAAGAAGGTCAGGTAAAGTTCGGAGCGTCGCTCGTAGAGCGTCAGGCGATCCTGCCAGTCTGCCGGCGGCAGCTCGTCCGCGAATTCGTCAACCAGCGCGCGCAGCAGGTGTCGCAGCAGCGGGCCCAGCGCGATACGGCTCTCGGGCGCCAGGAACTGCGTCAGCAAGGGCAGCAATTGACCCCGCGCCAGAACGATATAGGCGGCGATGAGCAGGTAGCCCTCTTCGCCCTCGTCGCGCCCGAAGGTATGGCAGCCGACGACATATTCGCCGCGCGCCTTGCCGTAACCGGCGACGGGAATGGTCTGGAGACGGTACTCGTCCCGACGCTCGTAGAATTCGGTACCAGGCAAGAGGGTGTAGCCAAAAATATTGATATTGGGAAAGACGCCCAGCAGATGCGCGAGGTTGGTCTCGAACTCGCCGAGAGTATCGCCCGGCAGGCCCCAGATCAGTTCGGCTGCAACCGGAATGCCTTCGGCCGCGAGCCGCCGCACCACCGGTTCGTAATCATTGGCGCGCATATTGCGTCGGTGCGCCAGATCGAGGGCAAGGGGTGTCAGGGTCTGGAGTGCCAGGTGGTACTGCGAGAGCAGGCCTTCCTGGTGCAGCAGGCGGACGATCTCGTGGACGCGTGCGTTGTGGTTCTTCGACCACGAGGTGGCGAAACTGCGCGGGAAACCTGTCCGATGCCGTAAGTCAATAATGCTTTTAACCTTGTCGAGATCTTCGCGCAAGGCGCCGAAGTTTGAATCGCAAAGCCAGAAGTCGTGGATACCACCAGCGGCGAGGCGCTCAAAATCACTTTTGATGCGATCGAGCGGGAACTGAAACATTTTGGTTCCGATTGCTCCGGTGCCCCATTCGCAGAAGGCGCAGCGGTAGGGGCAACCGCGACTGGTCTCGTAGGCGACCTGGTCGTAAAGCGGACGGCCGTCCTCGTCCCGCAGGGGGACTACGTCAAGTGCCGAAGGTAACGAGCCCAGTTCGACGACGCGGGGACGCGGCGCGGTCCGGAGCAGCGATCCGCTCGGATCGAGGAACGAAACCCCGGCGATCTGCGGCCAGTCCGTTTCGTCGGCGTCGAGCAACTCGGTGAAGGTGATTTCTCCCTCACCCAGGATGACCACGTCGATCGGCTCGACACCGACGTAATCCTGCGGACGTTGCACATGGGGGCCACCGGCAACAACCAGAATTTCTGGCACATCTGATTTGAGGCGACGCGCGACTTCGAGAAATTCGGCGAGGTTCCACGTGTAGCAGCTCAGGCCGAGCACGGGTCGAAGACCTTGTTGCACGGCGGCACGGGCACGCGGCAGCAGATCCTCCGGCCAACGTTCAGCAAGCCAAGTTTCAGAGCCGTTGCGCTCGAGAAAATGCACCAACTCGACATCGGTGCGGGAAGCGCTGGAACCATGCGCGAGGAAATGGGCTTTGAGCGCTCCGGTGGTGAGCGGTGGAGCCCGGAACTGCTCGGTGTCCATGCTGAGCAGCCAAACGGGACGATGAATCATGACCGGACCCCTGCCAGACCCACCCCGGGCCCGCAACGGAGGCCGGTCTGACGGGGCGTCTCGAGGGGTCCGATTTTCGGCGCTGCGGGGATCGGAGGTGAGCAGGCGTCGGGCCAACAGAGGCGTGGGGCACCTCGAGGGGTCCGATTCTCGGCGCTGCGGGGGCGGGGTACACGGCAACCAGGGCCCTGCCCGGTCGCTTCCGAGCCACGCGGCGTTTGCGAGCCGCCGGCCTGGACTGGCAAGGATGCCCCCAATGACGACCACTCCGAGCGAAAATCCACCGGCCGCGCTCGATGGGGCGCTTTGGCGCTCGATCACAACCCAGTTGGCGAACCTCGAGGAACTCGTCACCGGGCCCGGGGCCCCGGGATCGATCCAGGAGCGCGCCGAGGGCTGGCGCTACCTGCTGCGCTTTCTCGAGGCCGGGATCCGCAGTTGCCTGGCCGCAGGCGATGCCGACTATCCGGAATTCACACGGATGATCGAGAACTCGATGAGCTGGGGGCTCGACAACCCCGATTGCAATTATTCCTATGCGCGGATCCGGGGTGATGCCCGCTACCGTGTCGGTGGCCGGATCGGTTCAGCCCGTCATCTCGAGATCCAGGTCAATACGGGGCATTTTGGTGATGGCAATGTCGGTGGCTGGAGGACGGTTTCTTCGCTGATTCTCGATGAAATAAAACGTGACGCAAACGGCAATTTCGAGATCCTGTTGGGTTCCGAACCCGATCCGGCAGCTCAGAATCATATGTTGATTAATGAGCAGGCTTCCTTTGTGTTTGTCCGTCAGTACATGGAAAACTGGGACGTCGAACGGCCGGCGGATCTCTTCATCGAGCGGGTTGCGGCCGAGTTGCCCCGTCCGGCCCTGACTCCGGCGACGCTGGAGGCGCGGGTACAGGATCTGCTGCAATGGCTCGATAAGGGGGCGCGCGGCTGGGCCGGGATGGCCCGACTCGTCCACGCCGCACCTTTGCAGGCCATCACCATGACGCCACCGCTGGTGGGCAACGCCGGTCTGCGTGGGCAGTCCTATGGCATGGGGCATTATCGCTGTGCTGCAGACGAGGCACTGATTCTTGAGTTCAAACCACCGGCCTGCCGGATGTGGGGCATCCAGCTTTGTAATACGTGGTGGGAAAGCATGGAATTTGCAACCCGCCAGACGTCACTCAATTCACATCAGGCCAGGCTCGATCCCGACGGCCTGTTCCGGGGTGTGGTCGCACACCATGATCCGGGATTTGCCAACTGGATCGATTGCGAGGGCCACGTCGATGGCACGATTGCCGTGCGCTATCTCTTCCCCGATGCGGTGAACCAGCCCGCTTTACGGGTGGTGGCGCTTGGCGATCTGCAGCGCGAAATGCCGGCCGACAGCCCACGCACCACGAGGGAAGAACGCCGCCTCGTTCTGGAACGACGGTCGCGCGCCGTGCAGTTGCGTTACCGGTATTGAA
>VFKT01000184.1 GCA_009885395.1 Deltaproteobacteria bacterium
CCTACAAGGCTTACCGCGGCATGGGCTCGCTTGGCGCGATGCAGGCCGGCAGCCGCGATCGTTATTTCCAGGAAGGCGAAGACGAAGCGGTCAAGCTCGTCCCCGAGGGCATCGAAGGCCGGGTGCCCTACCGCGGTGCCGTCTCGTCAAACGTACACCAATTGGTTGGGGGTCTGCGGGCCGGACTCGGCTATCTGGGCTGTCCCGATCTGGTCCGGCTGCGCGAGGATTCACGCTTCATCCGGATCTCGGATGCGGCCCACCGCGAGAGCCATGTGCATGATGTCTATATCGCGAAGGAAGCTCCCAATTACAGTCTGGGGTGACGCTGCATGATCATCGTCCTGGACTTCGGCAGCCAGTACACGCAACTCATCGCGCGGCGCATCCGCGAGATGAAGGTCTACTGCGAGATTCTGCCCTACACGACCAGCGTGGCCGATGTGGCCGCGCGCAAGCCGCATGGCATCGTGCTCTCGGGTGGGCCCGCCAGTGTCTACGTCGAGGGTGCGCCGAAGCTCGGCGCTGGGCTGCTCGATCTGGGCGTGCCCGTGCTTGGCATTTGTTACGGCATGGGGTTGCTCAATCTCTCGGCCGGAGCGCGGGTCGGCCGTGCCGAAGAGCGTGAGTACGGCCGGACAAGTATTGAAGTTCTCGACAACGCCGACCTCTTCCGTGGCTTCGATCTCGGCAGCGAAACTGCGGTCTGGATGTCGCACGGCGATCGCATGGAATCACTGCCCGAGGGTTGGAGCCTGCTGGCACGCAGTGCCAATGCCCCGATCCAGGCGTTCCGCAGCCCGGATCGGCGGCTTTTCGGCATCCAGTTTCATGCCGAAGTGGCGCATAGTCCACGCGGCGCCGAGATCCTTGGTAATTTTGCGGTAGCCGTTTGCGGGGCTCCGCAGGATTGGACAGCGGATCATTTTGCCGAATCAATGGTGTCGCGGCTGCGCGAGCAATGCCCGAGCGGTCGCGTGCTTTGCGGTCTTTCCGGCGGCGTCGATTCGACGGTGGCGGCAGCCTTGCTTCATCGTGCCATCGGCCCGCGTCTCACTTGCGTCTTTGTCGACAACGGGCTTCTTCGTGCCGGCGACCGCGAGATGGTCGAGACCTCGCTCAGCGTACTTGGCCTCGATATCCGTGTGGTTGACGCGGGCGACCGCTTTCTCGCCGCCCTCGCGGGTGTGAGCGATCCCGAGCTGAAGCGGCGACGGATCGGCAACCTCTTTGTCGAGGTCTTCGAGGAGGTCGCCAATACTCTTGACGACGTCCGTTGGCTGGCGCAGGGCACGCTCTATCCCGATGTCATCGAATCGGTTTCGGTGCGCGGGCCCTCTGCCACCATCAAAACCCACCATAACGTGGGTGGCCTGCCCGAGCGGATGAAACTTGCGCTGGTCGAACCCTTGCGCGAACTCTTCAAGGATGAAGTTCGGGCTGTCGGCCGGAAGCTGGGTCTTGCTTCCGAGCTGGTCGAGCGCGAGCCCTTCCCGGGCCCCGGCCTGGCCGTGCGCATCATCGGCGAGGTGGTGCGCGAGAATGTCGAACTGCTGCGGGCTGCCGACGCCGTGGTGCGCGACGAGTTGGCCCGCTCCGGCATCAAAGGCCTTTGGCAGGGCTTCGGAGTTCTGCTGCCGATCCAGACGGTCGGCGTGCAAGGCGACGAGCGCACCTATGATCGCGTGCTTGCCGTGCGTGTCGTTGAGAGTGTCGATGGCATGACGGCTGATTGGGCCCGGCTGCCACATGACACACTCGAGAGCATTTCGCGGCGCGTCACCAACGAGGTTCGTGGGATCAATCGAGTAGTTTACGATATTTCTTCGAAACCGCCTGCGACGATCGAGTGGGAGTGAGCGCGCCATGAGCTTCGTCCACCTCCACCTCCATACCCAGTATTCCCTCCTCGACGGGGCGAATAAGGTCAGCGCCCTGATGCCGCGCGTAAAAGCGCTCGGCATGCCGGCGGTGGCGATGACCGACCACGGCAATCTCTACGGCGCGGTTGATTTCTATCGATCGGCAGAGGAGCACGGCCTGCAGCCGATCATCGGCTGCGAGGTCTATATGGCCCCGCGCAGCCGCTTCGATCGGGGTGCGGCCAAACTCGACGATCCCGAGACGGCCGGCAATTACCACCTGGTCCTTCTTGCCCAGAACGAGAAGGGGTACCGCAATCTCTGCCGGCTGGTCACCGCCGGTTTCACCGAAGGCTTTTACTACAAGCCAAGAATCGATAGGGAGCTGCTGCGCGAACTGAACGAGGGTCTCTTCTGTCTCTCGGGATGTCTTTCCGGCGAGATGAACAAGGCGATCGCTCGCGGTGATCTGAAGCGGGCCGAAGAGGTGGCATCTGAGTTCGCCAGTATCTTCACGGGCGATCGCTACTACATCGAGATCCAGGATAACCATCTGGTCGAGCAGGAGCAGGCCAATCGCGAATTGGTGACGCTGGCCCGCAAGCTCGGCCTTCCCCTGTTGGCAACCAACGATTGCCATTATCTGGAGAGCGAAGATTCCGAAGCGCACGAAGCCTTGCTTTGTGTGCAAACTGGCAAGACTTTCGCCGATCCGAATCGCTGGCGCTTCGGGACCGATCAACTTTTCGTCAAATCGCCTGAGCAGATGCGCTCGGCCTTCGCTGACTTCCCCGAGGCCATTGACAATACCCTCGATCTGGCCCGGCGGTGCGATTTCAAGATGGCCTTTGGGCAGTACCAATTTCCGAAGGTCGAGACCTCCGATGGTTCGACTCTGGAGGCCGAGCTGGAGCGCCAGGCGCGTGAGGGCCTTGAGGTGCGGCTTGCGGCCATCGTCGCGGCGCCCAAGCAGCCGCGGAGTTTTGACCGTGCCGCCTACCTGAGTCGCCTCGATATCGAACTCGGCGTCATTCGCGATATGGGATTCGCCGGCTATTTTCTGATCGTCGGCGATTTTATCCAATGGGCCAAGGATCAAGGAATCTCGGTCGGACCCGGGCGCGGCTCGGCGGCAGGCAGCGTTGTAGCGTGGTCGCTACGCATCACGGATATCGACCCGATTGCTCTTGGGCTGCTCTTCGAACGGTTTTTGAACCCCGAACGCAAATCGATGCCCGATATCGATGTGGATTTTTGCTACGAGCGTCGGGATGAGGTTCTGCAATACGTCCGCGAGCGCTACGGCGCCGATCATGTGGCGCAGATCATCACCTTCGGAACCTTGAAAGGGAAGGCCGCGCTCAAGGATGTCGGGCGTGTTCTCGATTTCACCTTTGGTGAGACCGACAAGATGGCGAAGCTTTACCCGGCCGCCAGACAGGGCAAGGACTACGCACTGAAGGATGCGCTCGAGGCGGAGCCTAAACTTGAGGAAATTCGTGGTCAGGGTCCGAAGGAGGACCGGCTTTTTCGTTTCGCGCTGAAGCTGGAAGGCCTGATGCGCCACGCCTCGAAACACGCGGCCGGGGTGGTCATCGGCGCCCGCCCGCTGGTCGAGACGATTCCGCTCTGCGTCGACAAAGAAGGCACACTGCTGACGCAGTTCTCAGGCACCGACATCGAGCATGTTGGACTGATCAAATTTGATTTCCTTGGCCTGAAGAACCTGACTCTGATCCGCGATATCGTCGATCGGATACGCAACGACAAGGGCATCGAGGTCGATATCGCGACGCTGCCGCTCGACGATGCCGCCACCTACCGGTTGCTGTCGCGCGGGGAAACGGTCGGCATCTTCCAGATGGAATCGAGCGGAATGCGCGAACTGGTCGCGCGGCTCAAGCCCACCTGCTTCGAAGATATCGTTGCCATCAATGCGCTTTACCGGCCTGGTCCCTTGGAATCCGGCATGGTCGAGAGTTTCATCCGCCGCAAACATGGCAAGGAGGCGATCACCTATCTGCATCCAACTCTGGAGCCGATTCTGTCCGAGACCTATGGCACCATCGTCTACCAGGAGCAGGTCATGCAGGCGGCCCAGATCCTGGCCGGCTATTCTCTCGGCGATGCCGATAATCTTCGCCGCGCCATGGGGAAGAAGAAGGCCGAGGCGATGACCAAGGAGCAGAGTCGCTTCGTCGACGGCGCCGCGGCGCGCGGCCTGAGCTCGGCTTTGGCGACCGAAATCTTCGATCATATCCAGAAATTTGCGAATTACGGCTTCAATAAATCGCACGCCGCTGCCTATGCGCTGGTCTCGTTCCAGACGGCCTGGCTGAAGGCCCACCATCCGGCGCAATTCGCGGCCGGCCTCATGACGCTCGAAATGGGCGACATGGACAAGACGCACAAGAACATCGCCGATGCGCGGGAACGCAAGATTCCGGTATTGCCACCCGACATCAATGAGTCGGGTCGCGTGTTCGCCGTTCACGATGGCAAAATTCGTTTCGGCCTGGCCGCCGTCAAGGGTGTGGGTTCAAAGGCCGTCGAGGCGATCTTGGCCGAGCGATGCGAGGGTGGACCCTTCGAGGGGCTCGACGACCTCGTGCGCCGCGTCCGCTCGTCGCTGCTGAATAAAAAGGTGCTTGAGAGCCTTGTAAAATGCGGTGCTTTCGATTCTGGCGGGGTCGGGCGGGCAAGCCTTCTCGCCGGACTCGACGACCTTCTTCGCTGGGGGCAGAAAAGTGCCGGCAGCCTGAACCAGTCGACTCTTTTCGGGGGCAGTAGTGCGCCGCGGGAGCGCTTCAACTTTCCGCGGGTCGACGATTGGGACCAGCAGACCATGCTCACGGCCGAAAAGGAGACCGTCGGCTTCTTCGTCTCGGGCCATCCTCTCGACCGCTACAAACGCCTTCTCTCCAAGCTGACCAACGCCAAGACGTCGAGCTTGCGCGGCCTTCCCAACAAGCAGAAAGTCACTCTCGCCGGCAGCATCCAGGGCCTGCGTCTCAAGAACAGCCGCAAGGGGGAACGTTACGCGACCTTTCAGTTGCACGATTTGCATGGCCTGGTTGAGGTCATCCTCTGGCCCGATGCCTACCGAAAGAATGAAGCGTTGTTGCAGGGCAGCGCGCCGGTCTGCGTCACAGGGAAATTGGATGTGACGGAAGAGCGCTGCCAGGTGATCGCCGATCAGTTGGTGGCGATCGACGAGGCGCGCGCCAAGGCCATCCGCGAGGTCCAGATCCATATCCAGGATACCAACATCAGTCGCGAGGATCTGGTCCGTCTCGGCAATCTACTCGCCCTGCACCGGGGGCCCTGTCCGGCCTACCTGCATATCGTGCGGGAGCGCTTCGAGACCAGGATTTCGCTCGAAAACTACTCGCTTGACAGTTCGACCGATCTGGTCGCCACGTTGAACGAGCATTTCGGACAAGCGCAGGTGCGCTTCGTCCAATGAGGTCAAGTGGCCAGAACCCCTGAAAACGTCGATCGCCCGCGCGAGAGGGCTGTTGTGGTCGCGCTCGATCGCGGTGCGAAGAGCCGCACCGCCGATCAGGATCTCGACGAGCTGAGCGGTCTCTGCATGACGGCCGGCGTGGATGTGACGGGACGGATCACCCAGGCCCGTCGTCTGCCGGATGTCGCCACCTTTATCGGCAAGGGCAAGGTGGAGGAGGTCAGGCTGCTCCTCGAGGAGACCGGTGCGGACGTGGCGGTTTTCGATGACCCCCTCAGCCCGGCACAGGCACGCAACCTCGAGAAGGCGCTCGGGCTTGGCCCTGGCGGCGAGCCCCGGATCTGTGTTCTAGACCGGGCCCAACTCATCCTTGATATTTTTGCGCGACGAGCGCGATCGCTGGAAGGCAAGCTGCAGGTCGAGCTGGCTCAGCTTGAGTACCTGCTGCCGAGATTGACCCGGCATTGGTCGCATCTCTCAAGGCAACGAGGTGGTGCGGTAGGAACCCGCGGCCCCGGGGAAACCCAGCTTGAGGTCGATCGCCGCCGGGTGCGGGAGCGGGCGGCACGATTGCGCACGCGCCTTGGTGAGGTGCGACGCACGCGCGAGTTGCATCGGAAGGATAGGGCGGCAGTGCCCTTCCCGACGGTGGCGCTCGTCGGTTACACCAACGCGGGAAAGTCCTCCCTGATGAACGCCTTGACCGGCGCTTCCGTGGTGGCCGACGCGCGGCTTTTCGCCACTCTCGACCCAACGCTGCGCCGGCTTGAGCTTCCCGGAAGCGGCCCGATTCTCCTCAGCGATACGGTTGGCTTTATCCACAAATTGCCCCACGCTTTGGTCGACGCTTTCCGCAGTACCCTCGAGGAGGTCTGCAACGCCGATCTTCTGTTGCACATCACCGACGCTGCCGATCCGGACAGAGAGCACCATCGACGGGTGGTGGTCGAGGTGCTTGGCGAGATTGGTGCGGCTGATCGGCCGCGGCTTGAAGTCTGGAACAAAATTGATTGCCTGCAGGGCGACGAGAGGCTGGCGCTTGCCGCTGTGGCTCGGCGCGAAAATGCGGTCCTGGTATCCGCACAGGAGAACCTCAGGCTGGCTGAGCTTGTCGAGATGGTGGCGACGGCTTTGGGCTCGTCGCAGCGGGAAGAGCGTTTCGTGATCCCCCACGCCTGTTCGGAACTGATCGCGCTGATCGAGCGGGGTGGCGCAATCCTTGGGTTTGACGAATCTCCGCAGGGCTACGAGGTCCTCGCCCGGATCGATCCGAGACTCGCGGGCAGGATTCGCAAGCGCCTCGCAGAGGCTGCAGCCGCCCCGGGGGTGACGTGCTGAATATCCCCAACACGTTGACCCTGCTTCGGATCGCTGCCATTCCCGCGATCCTGATCGCACTCGACGCGCAACGAACCGATCTGGCACTGGTGCTCTTTATAGCCGCGGGCTTCACCGATGGCCTCGACGGCGCGATCGCCCGTTTGACCAACAGCAAAACCGAGCTCGGTGCCTTCCTCGATCCCCTGGCGGATAAGGGGTTGGTGCTGGTGCTGCTGATC
>VFKT01000252.1 GCA_009885395.1 Deltaproteobacteria bacterium
ACCCAGGTCCAGCCCCAGGGTTCGACCCAGCCCCATCGTCCAACGGAGTAGGGTGCCCAGCCTACGGTGACGGCGCTCGGCCGCCAGATCCAGCCATAGTCGGAGTTTTCCTGCCAGACACCAGCCTCGTCAAGATCTGCAAGCCCCTCTATTTCTGCATTGACGTACGTCGCACTGGCTACGGCGTCGAAGCGGGCACGGCGGGTGGCCGCCCAAACATCCATTTCGTCCTCGGGCGGTTCCGCCACGGCAACGACGCGGGCAAGCGAGCCCTGGCCTTCAATCGCCCAGCTTCCCGGGGCCTCCAGCGAGGTTTGCTGGCCCCCGGCCTGAACGACCAGCCGACCGGCGCGGGCGCGAACGCTGGTCGCCCCACCGACGGCGACATCGATCCGCGCCACCGCTTGCGGGGAAAGCGCGACGGTCCCGGCCGGGATCAACACCTCGACTGGAGGCAGGGCCTCAGCGGCCGAGCCGGCGCTGCCGTTTCGTCGCGCGACCATCAAGGTTCCCTGGTTCAGCCGGAGTTGAGCCGCTGTCTGGCCCAGCCCGATCAGATCGAGATCGGTCTCGCCCCCAAGCCAAAGGTAGAGCCGGGGTGCGGTCTCGAGTTCGGCGCGACTGCCCGGTCCAACGGCCAGCCGATCGCCGGCGACCAAAGCCTCATTGACCTCGCCCGTGGCCCATTCGGTGTCGCCACGGCGCAGCGTCGAAACTTCGCCCTCCGCCCAGCCGAGCCGGGCCACCGCGGCCCGATCCTCCTCGGCCCACGCCAGCGGTGGCTGCAGGCCGACCTGCGCCAGCGAGGCCAGCGCCAAGGCCTGCACCGCAGATCGACAGCCGCGGCGAAACGTGAAACCCCTGCGACAAAGCTGCGATGGCATCGTTGATGCCCTCCTTGGGGAGGGTGCCGAAACGGCCCGTTCCCCGAGGCTTCCAACCAGCCACCGCGGGGCGGGTAGCGGCTCCGCTCCCTTGGAGTAAAAATTTGGGTGCCCCTTATGCGGCCGCAGCAGCACGTGAGCGCAGCCCGTCCTGGCGGTCCGACGAAAACTGTCGAACCGCAATAGCCTCTGCTGCGCCCGCGAATTACTCGACGTAGCCCAGATCGCGCAGGCGCTTCTGCAAGCCCGGATCGATCTCCGCGGCGCTCGCTTGCTGCGAATCGATCCACCAGATCCGAAGGTAGGGCCAATCGGTACGCGTCAGCTGCCCCTCGACCACCAGAGGACATTTAGGCGCCGCGCCCGGGGGCAAACTCGCCCGCGCCCGGAGCGCAGCGAGATCGAGCGTGAGCGCGGTTTCGATCTCGCCCGAGGCACCCAGTCGGTAGTGGAAGGCTCCGGTTGGCGAGGACAGGGTCAGTGTTTCGAGCGCCAGCGCCTCGCCGGTTTCCGCTTCGGGCAGGAGGACCTCGTCCTGATCCGGCTGGAGGAACTCCACCAGACCAATTCCCTTCGTCTTTTCCTGCTCTACCGGGATCAGTGGCAAATCGAAGGTAAAATCATGGCGTGACATACCTCCCACCAGTCGGGTCTCGATGCGGTCGGTGGACTCGCTGGTCGCGAGCGGGAGCACTCCTTCAGGCAGGCCGGAAAGCGTCAGATTCATCGGCGCACCGGAGCTGCCACCACATGCCAGGATGTGCCAACCCTGCTCCTGATCCCGTAGCCTGTCGTCAAGCCTCTTGCGCAACTGGCGCGTCTGCCCGGGCTCGCGTGCGGCAAGATCGTTGGCCTCATGCGGATCGACGGCCAAATCGTAAAGCTCTTCCTTGGCACGAGCCAGATCGACCACCAGCTTCCAACGCCCATCCAGAAGTGCGGCCTGATTGAGAAGTTGGTACTTGAGTCGGGCAAACCGCGGCGCCGCCGAGGGGTCCGGCTCTCGTCCGGGCGCATCCGCCGGCTTTTTGCTTGAAAAGGCTGCCGTTTCCGCGCGCTGCTTGGACGCCGCCTCGATCGAGTCGAGGAGATCGTCTCCGTCCTGTCCGGGCAGCGGGGGAAGATCGAGCGCCGCCAGCATCGTCGGTGCAAGGTCGGCGAGGTCGACCGGCGCCGGATAGCGCGTGCCCCCAAAACGATTGTTTGGCAATTTGATCAGGAGCGGGATGCGCAACACTTCCTCGTAGAGCGTTTTACCGTGATGCATGCCGCCGTGATCGAGAAACTCTTCGCCGTGGTCGGCCGTCACAACAAAAAGAGCACGATCGAGGAGATGCTGTCGCTCAAGAATCCCGAAGAGCCGCCCGATGACGAAATCTGCCTCGATGACCTCGGCGATATAATGCCGCCAGTTGAGCGCCTGCTGCCCGCGTTGTTTTTCCGACAGGCCCGGCCGCGCGACCGCAGCCTCCGGCAAAACCGGCACGGCACCTCCCGAGCGCGCGACAATCTCCAGGGCCGCCGGCTTGGGCTGGTACGGCCCATGCGGATCCATCAGGTGGATGTAGTGAAAGCGACCGGCAGCGCCCTCGGTTCCGAGAGTCTGGTCGACCTTCGTTGCCACGGCTGAGCCATCGGCTTTCTGCTCGTCCCAGCGGGCGGAATCGAGATCGACGAAGCTGTCGAACCCGCGCGCCAGTCCCCATACCGGAAGCACGTTGGGGTTGGTGGTCCACCCATTGGTGATCCAGCCCGCAGCGCGAAACTGTTCGGCCAGCGTGGGAACATCGGCGTGCAGTCCGTCGAATTTACCCAGAACTTGATGGCGCCCCGGACTACGCCCGGTGAAAAGGGTCGCCATCGCAGGTCGGGTCCAGGACGAGACCGAGCGTGCCGCCTCGAAAACCACGCTGCGCGGTGCGAGCGTGCGCAGCATCGTGCCGACAATCGCCGGCGAAGCCGCCCCAAGGACATCCGCCCGTGTGGTGTCGACCACGATAAGCACCACCGGCGGCAGGCGGTCGGCCGGCTCGAGCGCCTCGATCAAGGGCTCCGAGATCACGACACGGGCCCCAACTGGCAGAGCCGCACCGATGGAGAGCCGCACGGCACCCGCCCCGGCTGGCAAATCGAGAAGACAAGCCTGCCATTCGCTCGAAGCCGTGCCGTCCAGATGCAAAGCGCATATTTTTTTCAGCGCAACATCGCTGCCGACCCGCGCGAAGGTCACGGTGACTCCGGCTGCACCACCCTTGTCGTCAAGCCTAGCGGCAGCGAGCGAGAGCCTGGCGGCGCCCTGCCAGTCCAGGTCCACCGTGACGGGCGCGCCTTGCAGAAGCCGTGCCGGCCGTGTCACGCCACCGATGGTCGTCACCTGCACCTCGTCGGGTGCCAATTCCGCAAAGCCATGCCACGCGGGTCGTGGTAGCCGCGCGAGGGGCCCCGCGACGGGTGCCGACACATCCTCGGTCGCGCACGCCGCGGCGAAGAACATTCCGGCCAGCAAAAGCGCTAGAAATCGGCGCGCAAGACGGTCGGGCGCTGCAGAGACGCAAACCCTCTGCGCCCCCGACAATTGAAGGTCGCCGCTCAAGCGAGACTACTCAGCAAACTTTCGCCCGCGGGCGGGTCGATCTCGATCCCGGTCACTTCCATCACCCGCGCCATCAGCATGTAGAAGCCGATCGCGATCGTCAGTTCGACCACCTGTCTGTCGGGGTAATGCGTACGCAGGGCGGCAAGAACTGGATCCGAGGGGCGGGTGTCCTCGACGACCTCGCGCGTAAAGGCCAACAACGCCAACTCGGCGGCGCCAAAAACCGGATCATCGAGTCGCAGCGCTTCGATCGCTGCGACTTCGGCCTCTTTCACCCCGACCAGGCGCGCAATCGGCACGTGTTGCACCCACTCGTATTTAGCTCTTGAAATTGCCGCGACCAGGAGGATCGCCAACTCGCGATCGCGGCCCGGCAGCTCCTGGCGCCAAAGGATGGTCCCGCCGAGTTCCATCATCGGACGAAAATTGCGCTCGGCATGGACGAGGATGTGGAAGATGTTCAGCGGCGGCTTGAGCGCCTCGAAGGCCTCGCGTACCCGCGCGTGTGCGGCCTCGATGTCGGGGAATGGAATGCGCGGCATGGGTTAGCGTCCGTGATGGCCGCTTCCGACGCAAGCCTTGGCGCAGGGCCCTGTGGGTGGGGCGAACACCCGTCCGCCGTCCCGCCGACGCCCCTCAGCGGCAGAGCAGCAGGCCACTGCTGGGATTGCGAAAACACCCTCGCATCCAGGATTCGCTGAAATCGAGTGCGCCGCATTGGCCCTCGAACGAGGCCTCGGGGCCAAACGCCAGTTCCACCCGCAAGGGCAACTGGTCGTCGCTGACCTCGAAGCTGAGGTCCTTGCCCTTCACCTGGAACGACACCAGACCGGGGTCGCGCGCGTTGTTCCAACCAAGCTTGACCTGATCGAGGCCCTCGACGGGAATTTTCGATTTCCAGCTTGCGGAGCCGCCCTTCCCCGAGACGCTCCAGCCGCGACCAGTCGAGCGATCGAAGCTGCCCGCCGGGATCGACACAGAAAAGATATTCCGGCCGTCACGGTCGAGCACACGCAAATGCAGGCCATCGGCGACGGGATCGATCTCGGGATCGAGTGGATGCGCGAACGAAGCCTCGCCCTTCAACTGGAACTTCTGCTGATTTGCCCCCTGACCAAGTTGTGTCACCTTCAACGAGCCCAGACCGTCGGTGCAAAGCGGCGCACCCAACGCGACCGTGCCACCCTGCTCGGCCTGGAAACAGATGGCACCGCGCTCGATGTCACAGCAGACGAGCTGTGCCGCGCCTCCACCCCAGGCATCGAACGAAGCCCCGCCGTCGGGGAAGCCATCTGCGTCGATTGCACCGCAGGGCATATCGGCACAACGGGGCGACAGACGCTCCAGAGCACCGCCGTCCGGTGCGGCCAGCAACTGCAAATCGGCGGTACGCGGGCCGTCGCCATCGACCACGCCATCGTCGTCATCGTCCTTGACTCCCAGACAGACGGTGAGCGGGTTGGCGAAACTCTCATTCTCCGGCAGCAGCACGCTGGCTGCGGCGAAGATGCCCGCTGGTCCGCCGAGCTCGGCCGCGGCCAGTCCGCGCGTCAAGGCTGTGGCGGAAATGGTGGTCAAGCCGCCGACGGTCCCCGCCCCGGCGCGGAGCCGGGTGCGACCGTCGCTTGAGGCAAGCAAAAACGTGCCGCCGTCGCCACAAACATCCCCCTCCTCGTCGGCGGCCTGCGCCGCGGAGGAAAGCGGCAGGCAACAGGAGAGCGACGAATCCTGTCCGGCCCAGCCACACGCCGATGGCGTTGCCGCCTGGTTGAGAGCCGGACACGCATCACAGGCATCACCGCCTGCGATATCGTCATCGCTGTCTGTCTGGTCGGGGTTGCAGGCGCTCGGGCAATTATCGCAAATGTCGCCGACTCCATCGGTATCGACATCCTCCTGTGCCAAATTCGGTATGATTTGGCAGTTGTCGTCGGGGTCGCAGACATCATCGCTGTCGGCGTCGGGCGTGAAAGTATCGGTCGGACAGGCATCCTGCGAGCCGGTGCAGGTTTCTTGTGGATCGCAGGCCCCAATCGAGGAACGACAAACCGTACTCGACGACGCCTGGGCGTCCGTCGGACAGGCCGCCGCCCCACCCGTGCAGGTTTCCGCGGGATCGCAGACCCCGTCCGAGCCGCGGCAGACGGTCGCCGCCGCCACCATCGTGTTGCTCGGGCAGCTCACGGCGCTACCGCTGCATTTTTCATCGACGTCACAAATGCCCGCCGAGGCACGACAAATCTGGCCCGCGGCGACCATCGCATCCGTCGGACACGCGGCCGCATTGCCACTGCAGATCTCGCTGATATCGCAGATATCCAAGGCATTGCGGCAAACCGTGCCCGCCGTCGAAAGGGTGTCGACCGGGCAGGCCCCGGCAGCACCGGTGCAGGTTTCCTGCGGATCGCAGCCCCCAGCTGAGGCACGGCAAAGAGTGCCCACGGCAAGGACAACGTCTACCGGACAAGCCGTGGCTGAGCCGCTGCAGGTCTCGACGACATCACAGCTTCCGCTCGAGCCACGGCAGACGCTGCCGGACGCAACCAGCCCGTCCGCCGGGCAGCTCACGCTCGCGCCGCTGCAGGTCTCGACGACATCGCAGCCGCCGGCGGCCGCCCGACAAACCGCACCTGCAGCGACCAGGCCGTCCGTCGGACAATTGCCGGTACTGCCAGTACAGACTTCGCTGGTATCACATATATCAACTCCGGCACGACAAATTGTGCCAGCGTTGGAGAGGCTGTCGCCCGGACAAGCCGCAGCGGCGCCTGAACAGATTTCCGCCGGATCACAGATACCGGTCGAGGCCCGGCAGAGAGTTCCGGCCGTCACCACGACCTCGCTAGGGCAGGTCGCCGACGCGCCGCTGCAGGTCTCGACGACATCACAGCTTCCGCCCGAACCACGGCAGACGGTACCCGCCGTGACCAGCCCGTCCGCCGGACAGCTCACGGTCGCGCCGCTGCAGGTCTCGACGACATCGCAGCCGCCGGCGGCCGCCCGACAAACCGCACCTGCCGCGGCCAATGCATCGGCCGGACAATCGCCGGTACTGCCGCTACAGACTTCGCTAGAATCACAACTATCAAGTCCAGCACGACAGACCGTGCCAGCGGCGGAGAGGCTGTCAATCGGACAAGCCGCAGCAGCGCCCGTGCAGATTTCCCCCGGATCGCAGATGCCGGTCGAAGCGCGGCAGGGGGTTCCGGCCGCCACCACGGCCTCGCTCGGACAAGTCGCCGACGCGCCGGTGCAGGTCTCGGCGATATCGCAACTGCCACCGGATCCGCGGCAGACTTCGCCAGCCGCGCGCAGCGTACAGGTCGCCGAGCAGCAGCCGATCGGCACGCCATTGAGAGCTCCGAGATCGCATTGCTCGCCAACATCGGCGATGCCGTCGCCGCAGAGGTTCGTCACCCGCCGCACGACGTGATTGCCATCCTCGATAATGAGCAGCGCGCCGCTCGGCGCGATCGCCACGCCGCTCGGTTGACGCAGCTTCGCCAGGCTCGCCGAAGCACCGTCACCGGAGTAGCCCGCGATTCCTGTCCCAGCAGCGGTTTCGATGATTCCATCAAGACCGATCCGTCGAACCCGGTGATTGCCGGAATCGGCAATGTAGATCGCCCCGATCGGCGAAACCGTGACGTCCTGGGGTGCCGATAGTTTTGCACTTGTCGCGGTACCGCCGTCGCCGGCATCGCCGCCCGTGCTGCCGGCGATGGTATTGATCGTGCCGTCGAGTTCGACCCGACGGATCCGGTCATTGCCCTTATCGACCACCAGCAGCCTGCCGGTCAGGTCGATGGCGACACCGCCGGGATGGCTCAGCCTTGCTGCCGTCGCGGGCCCACCGTCGCCGGACAAGCCGACCGTGCCGGTCCCGGCCACCGTCGAGATCACGCCAGCGGCATCCACCCGACGAATTTTATCGCTGCCATGGTCGGCAATGAAGAGTGCGCCCGAGCTATCATAGGCCACGGCCCATGGATCCGAGACCCGTGCTGCCGTGGCGGCGCTGCCATCACCTGTCGAACCCGCGAC
>VFKT01000347.1 GCA_009885395.1 Deltaproteobacteria bacterium
CGAGGTTCTCGCACTCACGCATCGGCCGGCGGGCGTCGAACGAGTTCTGCGGCAACCGTGCGAAACGCCGGTTGTGGTCCGCCTTGAACTCCGGCAGGTACGCTTGGCCGGCGGCCATGTCGTTGATCCCGCGCAGCCGCAGTTCTTTCACCAAGCGGTCCTGCAGCGTGCGGTTGGCGCGCTCAACGCGCCCCTTGGCCTGCGGAGAGTTGGCGCAGATCATCTCGATGTTGAGACGCGTTGATCGCGCGGCCGAACTGCGAAAGGCCCGTTCCACCTGCTGCATTCTCGCCCCCGGCGACGCGAAAGACGCTCAATTTGTCATTGTAGAATGCGACCGGCTTGCCATGTTGCTCCAGGCACGAGCGCGTCGACGCAAAGTAGTCGTAGGTTGATTCCGATTTAGCGAACCGAAGCTCCTCGAGCTTGCTGGTCGCGTCGTCGATGTAGACGAGCAGGGTGCAGGCAGGGCCACGATCCTCCAACCAGGCGTGCCGGCTACCGTCGATCTGGACGAGTTGACCGGCGCCGCGCGCGGCGCTCGCGAGGCTGGTAGGTCCGCCGCGCGCGGTGCTCGCGAGGCCTCGAAGTCGGCGATTGGACGACGCGACGCGACCTTTTCGACCACCTGCTCGAATCGTTCGTGGTGCAGCAGCTCATCGCCCAGGCCGGACGGACCGACCCGGACCTGCGGTTCTGGCACTATCGCTCCCGACCGCGGACCCCCGCATCCTCGCCGTGCCTCTTTCGGAACTGTGGAGACAATGACAGGGAAGCACGATAGGCTCTCGCCAGCCCGGCTGTAATCGGAAAATGGGCGACGGCAAGCGGTGCCCTCGGGAGGTCGCGCGTCCGCGTCTGAGGGCCTGCGATCAGGCGTGTGAGTGCGCCGCGGGTCGGTCGGCCCCGGCGAGGCCAAGATCCCGGCTCAGCGTGCGGGCCAACTCGCGGAAGCGCAGCGCCGCCGGGCTGGCCGGGTCACTCGCAACAATGGGCGTGCCTTCGTCGCCGCGGGCACCGATCGCAGGAATCAACGGGATGCTGCCGAGATAGGGCAGCGAGAGCTCGGCGGCGAGGCGCTGGCCGCCGCCCCTACCAAAAATCGCCGTTTCGTGGTCGCAATGCGGGCAGACGTAGCCACTCATATTTTCGAGCACGCCCAACACCGGAACCTTCATCTGCTGGAACATTTTCATGCCGCGCCGAACGTCAGCCAGCGCGACTTCTTGCGGTGTGGTGACGATCAGGCCGCCGTCCATTTCGATCTGCTGCGCGAGCGTGAGTTGCACGTCTCCCGTCCCTGGAGGCAAGTCAAGTACCAGCACGTCGAGATCCCCCCATTCGACGTTGAAGAGAAATTCGCGCACCAGTTTGGTCACCATCGGGCCGCGCCAGATCACGGCCTGTTCGCGTTCAACAAAAAGACCCATTGACACCATCGATATACCGTGCGCGAGCACCGGCACGATGCGTTTTTCTGCCGTGACCTGGGTTCGGCTTCCCTCGACGCCGAGCAGCAGCGTGGTGCTTGGCCCGTAGACATCGGCATCGAGCAGGCCGGCACGCAGGCCTTCCGCCGCCAGTGCCAGTGCAATATTGGACGCGACGGTCGATTTGCCGACGCCACCCTTGCCGCTCGCCACCGCGAGGATGGTGCGGACGCCGGGAATCCGTTTATGCGGGCTGTGCTGAGGCGCTTCGGCGCGCGCCGCGGCGGGGTTTCCAGCGGCCGCCACCTCGACGATTTCCAGCGGCGGCAAGCCCGGAATTTCGCGCAGCCTGGCTTCGATCTCGGGCCGGATGCGCTCGAGCAGGTCTGGCACACCCTGCGGCGGGGCCAGGACGATGCGAGTGCGGTCGCTCTCGACGACCACCTCGCGCACCACACCGAAGGACACGATATCCCGCGAAAATCCGGGGAACTTGATCTGTCGGAGTGCGGCTTGGACATCTTCGAGGTGTGGCATCGGCGGGAACCCTAGCCGACGCCCCCGGCGACCTCGACCCAGACCCGTTCGACCGGGAAGGGCAGGAGACCGAGGCCCCAACTGGCGGTGGGTGAGCGTCGGTGCCGGCCGACCCTTCTGCGTGGGTGCGAACTCGTCCCCCGGGGCCGTGCTGGTACCGCGGAAGCCTCGGCGACGGTCGACCTGCGTCGCAACCGCATCACGGAGCGGCGAAGACTTAACGCAGGCCGCATCCCGAGTGCTGGCGCGCCTGCGAAAACAGGCTGTTTTCCCGGGCCTTTGCGCTGGCACCGTCTTTGCTGCTGCGGTCTATCGGGTCGTTCGCGACTCGGACTGTCGCAGAAGGCGGCGGTCGAAATGAGGTTGGCCCCGGACGGGTTTCCGTCCGTGCGTCCTGCGGCGCGATTGGGCTTGGGTGGTGGGCAGACGCACGGACCGGAGGAAAAACGTGATGATGACAGATGAATTATCGGGCAACGAAATCAAATCGCTTCGCAAAAGCTTGGGCCTCACCCAGGAAGAGTTCGCGCATGCGGTTGCCGTGACCTTCTCGACGGTGAATCGCTGGGAAAACGGCCATGCCAAGCCGAGCAAGCTGGCACGTCGGGCGATCGAATCGGTTTCGGCCCGCCGCACGGTTTCGCGTTCCGCCGCGGCCGATAGCGGCCACTCGATCGACGAACTCTCGCGCTACGGCTCGTTGCAGCACGCTTGAAGACGGACGGGGGCTTGCGTTGCAGCGCAAGTCCCCGCTCCTCGAAGGGGGGCCTTCGACCAAAGACCTGCCGAGGACGATTGGCGCGGCGTCGGTGGATGGCACCCGGCGTGCGTCGGGGGGCGTGCCTCGGCTACACCTCAGGGACGATCAACGCGGGCCCATCCCCACGTTCGCGACTTTTGGCTCCGGCCAGTTGCGATACTCTCGTGGCGCTTGGCCCCGCCACGCGCCGCGGCCACGCGATCTTCGCCAAAAACAGTGATCGACCGCCTGGCGAATGCCAGCCGCTGGTCCTGATCGAGAGGGCGACGCATGCGAAAGGGGCTCGTGTCCGCTGCCAGTACCTCGATGTCGCGCAAGTCCGGCAAACGCATCGCGTCCTCGGTTCGAGCCCGGTCTGGCTCTGGGGCTTCGAGCACGGACTGAACGAGCACGGCGTCGCGATCGGCAACGAGACCATCTTCACGCACGAGGCCCCCGCCGCGACGGGCCTCCTTGGCATGGACCTCGTCCGGTTTGGCCTCGAACGTGGGGCCACCGCGGCCGAAGCGTGTCAGGCGATCATCGAATTGATCGAAACCCACGGCCAGGGCGGCTCCGGTTGGCGCGAATTCCCCTTCGCTTACAACAGTTCGTTTCTGCTCGCCGACCCGGGCGAAGGCTGGATCCTCGAAGCCGCCGGTCGTCGTTGGGCAGCGCGACGTGTGCACGAGGTCGATTCGATCTCGAACCAGGTGACGATTGCCGCGGATTGGCAGCGCCTTTCCCGCGATGCCATCGCGCATGCCCGCGATCTTCCCGGAGAGGTGCGCGAGCCTTTCGATTTCGAGGCGGCCTACCGCGATGCCACGACGATCACCCCGGCACTTGCGGCCGGTCGGCTGCGTTGCTCGCGTTCGTTGTTGGCGGCCGGGCGTGGCGACCACGATCCGTTTTCGATGCGTCGCCTTCTGCGCGACCATGACGGGCACGGCGAGCGTTTCCGCCCGGTGGAATCGCACGAAGACGAGCAGTTCTACACTCTCTGCATGCACCAGGGGTTGAGCCGCACCACCGCGGCCATGCTGGCCGAACTCGAGGCGGTGCCAACGGGACCGCGGCTCGCCTGGATCGCCTTCGGTCGGCCGTGTGCCTCGGTTTTTTTGCCCGTGTTTGTTGGCCCGACGCTGCCGGCCGTTTTGACCGAGGGGACGGTTGAGGAGGGGGCCTCGCTGTGGTGGGATTTCGAGCGACTTGGTGCCGCGGTCGATGCCTCGCCCGATTGCATTGAGGCTTTGCGCGCTGCGCTCGACCCGCTTCAGGTGGCAATCGATGTGGCGCTTGAAAACGCCCTAAGGGCGGGTCTGAGCGAAGATGTCGCGTTCGAGCTTTCGGCAGCGCTGGCTGAACGTGCCGCCGTCGCGGTGCGCGCCGCTAGGACTTTGCTGGGCTGAGTTCGCTGGCCGGCCCGGTTCCGAACGCAGGCTCTCGCCTCTGGCTGACCTCGGGCCCGGCGTCGCGCCGAAGTGCGGGCAATCCAGATCGCCGCACTCCGGCGCGCGCCGGAACCGTCCTGCTGTTGCTGAAATGGGTCGAACTTCATCACGCGCTCAAGCCGCCTTGCGCGTCGCGATGACCTCGGTCGCCTCGGGGTCGACCAGAAACGACTCCATCGGCTGCCCGGAGTAGCGGGCGATCCGGAAGAGCACGTCGGTCGTGGGGACACGCCCATTCAGATAGTTGTAGACGGCCGAGAGGCTCAAGCCCACGTCGTAGGCAAAGGCTTTGGGCTCGTCGCGGATGATTTCCCTCATTTTCCGGGTGAACACGCCTGGGTCAATGTTCTGCATGATCGATTCTCCTTTCTTGCCGGCAACCGGCCGGCTACCGGGTTGTTGATCGACGAAAACGAAAAAAGGCCGCCGAGCTTTCGCCCGGTGGCCTTCCTTCGATCCGAGGATCGTTCCAGATCTGTTTGGTCTCAGCTCTGGAGGGTCCTCCTTTGGAAGCCACCGGGCATCCGGCCCGAGTCGACTTTGCGCGTCATCCACGCTTGGCGAATTCGGGTCCGAAGCGCCGGAACTACGACCGTACAGACGGCGAACGCATGTACCGGGCGCAGCTCACCCAGATGGGTGCTGGCGGTCTGTGTTGCGTTCGTCGTCATGCGGGACTCTCCGTTGCCTTGAGGACTGTCTTTCCACAGCCGCCAGGCTTGCGCAAGGCAGGGGTTTCCACGTTCGTGGTCGGGGCTATCCGGCTTGAGGAAGGGCCCCTTCAGCCGGGATCGGCGCCCATCTCTGTCGTGATCTTTTCGATCGATTCCATCAGTTCGGTCCAGCGATCGACTGCGGTCTTGAGGTCGCGGTTCGTCCAGGCGTGGGAGGTCCCGAGCTCGGCCGGGGAGGTGCTCGCATGGGCGGCGGGGTCGGCCAGTTGGGCTTCGAGGGCGGCCTGCTCGGTCTCGAGCCTTTTGACCTCGCGTTCGGTCTGCTCCAGATCCCGGCGCAAATCGCGGGTGCGGCGGGAGAGTTCGTTACGGCGTTCCGCCTCGAGACGCTTGCCCTCACGGCGGGCGCTTTTCGAGAGATCTGGTGCGGGTTGTTTGACCGTCGGCGGGGTGGCGCCTGCGGGCGCAGTTCTTGCCGTCGAAGGTCGCGCGGCAGAAGCGAGCGTGGCTTTTGTCGTCAAGAACCGGGTTATCGGCTGGGGCGCGGCCTTTGCCGTCGAAGGTCGCGCGGCAGGCCGGGCCGTGGCTTTCGCCGTCGAGGGTCGGGCAGCAGGCGTTTCCGCGGCTTCCTCCGCCCGTTTGCGTTGCGCCCACTCGTAGGACTCCCAATCGCCGCGGTGGTCTTCGACCCCGGCGTGGTCGACCCGAATCACCCGGGACGCCAGCGTGCGGACGAAATGAAGATCATGGCTGACGAAGCAGAGAGTGCCTTCGTAGATTTTCAGCGCGTTGACGAGTGCATCGACCGAATCGACGTCGAGATGGATGGTCGGTTCGTCCATCAAGAAAACGCTGGGCGGATCAAGCAAGAGGAGAGCGAGCGCGAGCCTGGATTTCTCTCCCCCGCTCAAAACCGAAACCGGTTTCTGGACGTCATCACCGCGGAAGAGAAAGGCACCCAGCAGTGTTCGGAGTGCCGTCTCGCCGATCGACGCCCCAACCTGATTGGCGTTCTGGATGACCGTACTGCCGAGGTCAAGCATTTCGGCGCGATGCTGGGTGTAGAGGGCGGTGCGCACGCCCATTCCGACGCGGCGATCGCCGGCATCGGGCAGGATGGTTCCGGCCAGCAGGCCGAGTAGCGTGGATTTGCCCGCGCCATTGGGCCCAACCAACGCAATCTTTTCGCCGCGTTCGACGACCAGATGGAAGTTCTCGTAAAGAGGTCGTCCATCCCAGGATTTCTCGATGCCATCGAGTTCCAGTGTCACGCGCGCTGTGCGTTTCGGCTGCGGGAAGCGGAAGCCAAGGGTGGGACCGGCGCGCTCGACTTCGATACGATCTTCCCGCCCGAGTGCCTTGATTCGGCTCTGTACCTGGCTGGCCTTGCTGGCCTTGGCCCGGAAGCGCTCGATGAACTTCTCGGTTTCGCGTCGCCGTCGCGTCTGTGCCCCGGCGGCCGCAGTCAGTTGGATGAGTCGCTCTTCGCGCTGGCGCCGGTAATCGGAATAGCCACCTCGGTAGCGCACCAATTTCCCGCGATCGACTTCCACGATCTGCGTGACGACGGTGTCGAGAAAGCTGCGATCATGGCTGACCACCAACACGCAGCCGTCGAATCGTGCCAGATGGGCCTGCAACCAGAGGACGGCATCCAGATCGAGATGGTTGGTCGGTTCGTCCAGCACAAGAATATCGGGCGGATCGGCGAGCAGGCGAGCGAGTGCGGCGCGCATGATCCAGCCACCTGAGAACGTCGAAAGCGGACGGATCTCGTCGCCGGGTTCGAAACCCAGGCCCGCGAGCGCGCGCCGGGCACGGGCTTCGCGTTGGTGTCCGCCGTGATGACGGAGTTGGTCGTGCAAAGTTCCGAACTCGTCGGCGAGGCGATGCTGAAGCTCTTCGGCCTCTGGGCCGTGGCGATGCGAGGCGCGTTCGATTTCGGCCTCGACGCGCTCGATGCCGAGCAGCACGGCCGCGAGGTGCTCGCCCGGCTCAAGAGCCAAATCGAGCGGGGTGCGGTCCGACGAGGGAAGGGCCTCCTGTGGCAGGTAGCCGACCGAGGTGCCGCGGCTCAGGTTGACCGTCCCCTCATCCGCCCGATCGAGACCGAGCACGAGCCGCAGCAGCGTCGTTTTGCCGGCACCGTTGGGGCCGACGATACCGATCCGCTCGTCGTCCGAGATCTCGATCGAAACATCGTCGAGCAGGCGACGGGCGCCTACTTGACGGGTGACACGGGCAAACGAAATCACGGCTCTCTCCTGGTGGTGGCGAGGGCACCCGAGGGCGACACGCCGGACACGTCTTCTGCTCGCCAGAGGCAGGCGCGGACCTTGACCTCTGGCACCGCAGTGAGCAGGCTTGGGCCATGCTCAAGATGATCTTCTTCTGCCATCGGCGCCCCGATATCGAGCATGCCGAATACGCCCGGCGTGTGCTCGAGGACCATGTGCCGCTGGCGCTGCGGCACCATCCGACGATGCGCCATTATGTCGTCAATATCGTCGATCGGATCGAGATGGCGGGCTCGGCCGAAATCGATTCGGTGGCCGAGCTTTCGTTCGATTCGATGCAGGATTACCGCGAAAGGCTCTACGATTCGCCCGAGGGCCAGCGCCTGATCGGCGAGGACGTCGCCCGTTTCATGGGCTCGGCGGACGCCTATGCCTGCGATGAGCAGGTCCATCTGGGCGACGATGCTGCTGCTGCCGGCCCGGGGTGCTTCAAGCTGCTGCTGGCGCTGACGCGCCACTCGGGCCTCAGCCATGAGGCTTTCGTCGAGCATTGGCGCACGCGCCATGCTCCGCTTGCTGTGGAACGTCATACGGGTCTGCTGAAGTACGTGACCAACAGCGTCGATTCACGGCTCTCGCCCGGAGGCGAGGACTTCGACGGGATCGCGGAACTGCATTTCGCGTCTGAGGAGGCGTTTGTCGAGGAGCTCTACCGCTCCGACACCGGCTTGGCGCTGATTGAGGCCGATACGCGTGACTTTCTTGGCGCGATCCAGGGCTGGATCGTCTCGGAACACGTGATGAAGTAGGGCGGTGCGGGTTGCGAGGCGGGGCCGGGCGGTGCGGCACGGGTGCTGGTTGCGAGGCGTGGCCGGGATCGGACCGGGGCGGAGAAGGCAGGAAGATCGATGAGGTTCGGGGTGGCGTTGTCTGTGGGTGCGATCCCTGCGGGGGAAGATCGATGAAGTTCGATGTGGCGTTGTCCGCCGCGAATCCGGCGGCTGCCGGCGCCGAGGCCCAGGCCTTCGAGGCGCAAGCTCTCGACGGGGTGCTCAGCTTTGAAGGGCCGCATGATCCTTTTCTGCCCTTGGCGCTGGCCGCGGCGGCGACGCAGCGGATCGAGCTGACAACCGCGGTGGCGATCGCCTTCGCCCGCAACCCCATGCTTTGCGCCTACCTGGCGAACGATTTGCAACTTGTCTCGCGTGGCCGTTTTCGGCTCGGACTTGGTTCACAGATCCGGCCCCATATCGAAAAGCGTTTTGGACAGGCGTGGTCGCGACCCAACGCCCGCATGCGTGAATTCGTTCTTGCGATGCGGGCCATCTTTCGGACCTGGAACGAGGCTGCGCCGCTGCGTTTCGAGGGCGAGATGTATCGCCACACGCTGATGCCGCCCTTTTTCAATCCGGGACCGAACCCCTTTGGCGTGCCGCCGATCCTGCTCGCCGGTTTCGGCCCCGCCATGGTGCGGGTTGCGGGGGAAGTCGCCGACGGCTGGATCGTGCATCCCTTGCATACCCGCGCCTATGTCGAGGAGATCGCGCGTCCCGCCTTGGCCGAAGGCGCGGCGCGGGCCGGACGAAGCGTTGACACGTTGGAGATTTCAGCCCAGACAATCGTCATGCTCGCGCGCGACGAAGCCGGGCTGGAGCGCGCCAGGCAGGGCGCCCGGATGCAACTCGCGTTTTATGCTTCGACGCCGGCCTACCGCGTTGTTCTTGACCACCATGGCTGGGGTGCGCTGCAACCCGAATTGAGCGGCATGGTGCGGCAAGGCCGCTGGGGCGAGATGGCGGCGCTGATTCCCGACGCGATGCTCGCGACTGTTGGAGTGGCCGGCACGCCAAAGGACGTGGGCCGTGCGCTGCGCGAACGAAACAGATTTGCGACGCGGACCAGCCTGGTGCTCTATGATGAGAGCGGCGATCCCGGCGCTCTGGGTGCGCTTCTCGCTTCCTTTCAAATTGACCATGATACCTGACCATGGTACGGTGGGCGGGTGCAGACGATGCCTATTTCCAGGTTCAAGGCGACCTGCCTCGCGACGCTTGAACGCGTCAGAAAGACCGGCATTCCCCTGCGGGTGACCCGCTTCGGGCAGCCGGTGGCGGATATCATTCCCCCGGCACCCGAACCGGCGAGCAGCAGTTGGCTCGGCTCGATGCAGGGCACAGCCACCATCGTTGGCGAAATCACCGGCCTTGGCCTGGCGGTCATCGAATCGGAAGAGGTCGAGTGAAACTTCTGCTCGACACGCATATCTGGCTTTGGAGTCATCTCGACCCGGCGAAGCTCGGGCGAAAGCTGGCGCTGGCGCTGGAGGCCAAAGACACCGAACTCTGGCTCTCGCCGGTCAGTATCTGGGAGTTTCTTCAACTCGTTGAGAAGGGCCGGATCGTCGTCAAGGGCGATGCCGGGACCTGGGTCGAGACCGCGTGGTCGCGCACCCGGATGAACGAGGCCCGCCTCAATCGCGAAGTTGCCCTCCGCAGCTGCTCGATCCAGGTGCCAACCCAGGATCCGGTCGATCGTTTCCTGGCAGCGACGGCCGAGGTTTACGAACTGACACTTGTCACCGACGACAAGCAGCTTCTGCGCGGCAAAGGCTACCGGACTCTGTCGAACCGTTGAGCTTTTGCGTGCCGCAGATTATCGATCGGCGATTGTCGATCGGCGATTGTCGATCGGCGGGCGTACGGGGCAACGAGACCGGGCCGACACACCCGCGTGGCTCAACCGAATTCGAAACCGATCAAGGCCTCGAGTTCGCGCAGAGCCTGGTCGGGATCGTCGACTTTGATCGTCGCCATGCCGAGCCCGCGGGCGGTCTTCAGATTGCGGCCGATATCATCGAGGAAAATGGCCTGTGCAGGCTCGACCTCAAGCCGTGCGCAGACCACGGCGTAGATGCGTGGATCGGGTTTTTGCAGGCCCTCGGCGACGGATTCGACGAAGACGTCGAAGAGCGCACGCAAAACATCTTCGCGCTTTTCTTCGCTGCTCCAGTTGTTGGTGAGTGCGGCCACCCGCAAGCCCTCGGCACGCAGCCGGGCGATCGCTGCCAGCATTTGTGGCCTCGGCCGCGTGATCTCGCCGATCCGCCGCATCATCTCGCCGACCGGGATCTCGCGGCCGGCGGCGCGGCAATCGTTGGCGAATTCTGGTATAAAGCGCTCCATGGTAAGCAGGCCCCGCTCGAGTCGGGACCAGGCCCCGGCCTCGGCGGTGTCGGCCACGACCCGGTTCACGAATCCGGGGGGGATCTCGAGTTCGCGCTCGAAGGCGGCGATGGCGTGCAGGGGAGAACCGACGATGACGCCACCGATATCAAAGATGACGGCGCGGTAGTTCATGCGGCGACCTGTCGATGCCGGGGCGGCACGCCTCGGCCGGGTCGAAGCATTGCGCGGAAAAGAACGAGAGCTGCCGGATCACCAGCACACGTTGGCGGCAGGTTTGCGCCGGGTCGAGGCGCAGAGGCCGTCAGCGCATAAGGCAGTCGAGCGAAGCGGCTTGCTTGCCACACGTTTGCGCCGCGTCGAGGCGCTGAGCGGGCGCGATCTGCCGGAAGGTTCATCGTCGGGGATTAGCCGCTTTGGCGCTGTGCCGCATCTGGTTGGGTTGCGACTGGCGTGGCGCTGCTCGTCGTGGCAGGGCTTTGCTTCGTGCATCGCCGTCTTCTGCTCGATTTGCTCGGCCGTTACGAAAGCGGCGTTGCCGATTCTGCCGCGATCGTCGCGCGCTTCCGCGATTTTGTTTCGGCTTATGTGGATTGTTTCGAGCGCAGTTGTCGCCCCGGCCATATCACGGGTTCGGCCTGGATCGTCTCGCGCGACGGTCGTTCGGCACTCTTGACCCACCACGCCCGGCTCGACCGCTGGCTGCAGCTTGGCGGGCACGCCGATGGCGACCCCGATCCGTTCCGGGTGGCGCATCGCGAAGCCCGCGAAGAATCAGGCTTGACCAGCATCGCTCTGCCGGCGTTTGATATGGGTGGGCTGCCGCTCGATCTCGACATCCACAGCATTCCGGCGCGAGGCGACGAGCCCGAACACCTGCATTACGATGTCCGCTATCTCTTCGAGGCCGACGCGACCGAGCCCCTGGTGGTGAGTTCCGAGTCGCACGATCTTCGCTGGGTCGGGATCGACGATCTACGCAGCTTGAGCGACGAGGAGAGTCTGCTGCGGCTGGCCCGCCGCACGCTTGAGCGATGTCGCGCCTGAACGCGCGTTCGGAACAGCTCGGCTGGGAGCGGCGCGAGGGGCCAGGCCTGCGAGGCGCTCGCAACTCCGATTGAACGCTGCCGGTGGCCCCGTCGAGCGGAGCTTTGTTCAGGGTTTCTCGCTGCCCACAATCCACATCGAGAAATATTGCGAGCCGCCGCCATAAGCGTGGCCGAGCGCCCGGCGCGCGCCCTCGATCTGGTGCTCGCCGGCCTGCTTTCGCACCTGCATCGCCGCCTCGGCGAAACGCAGCATCCCGGAAGCACCGATCGGATTCGACGAGAGCACGCCCCCCGACATATTGACCGGCAGATCGCCGTCAAGTGCCGTCGCGCCCTCGAGCGTCATGCGCCAGCCCGCGCCTTCCTCGGCGAAGCCGAGATTCTCCATCCACATCGGCTCGAACCACGAGAAGGGCACATAGATCTCGGCGCAATCGATTTCGCGGCGGGGGTTGGTGATGCCGGCCTTGGCGTAGAGATCCCGCGCCGCCATCTTGCCGGCCTCGGGGTTGATGGCGTCACGGCCGGCGAACATCGTCGGCTCGCTGCGCATCGCGGTGGCGTGGATCCAGGCCGGCGGCGTCGGAGCGCGCTGGGCCAGATCCTCGCGCGCCAAAACCATCGCGCAGGCGCCGTCGGACGAGGGGCAGGCTTCAAGCAAGCGGATCGGATCCCAAAGCATTGGACTTTGTTCGACCATTTCGTGCGAGATATCCTTCAGGTGGAGATGGGCATAGGGGTTTTTCAAGGCGTTGAGTCGATCCTTGACCGCGACCCGGATACCGACATCCGCGGGTGCTCCTGAGCGTCGGATGTAGCCACGCACCAGCGGCGCGAAGAAGCCGCCGGCACCCGCCACGACAGCGACGCCAAAGGGGGCTGAAATGGTCAGACCCCACATCGCATTGCTCTCGGATTGTTTCTCGTAGGCTACCGTCAGGACACGATCGTGGATGCCGGCCTGAATCAGGCTGGCGGCGACGATTGCGGTCGAGCCGCCCACGCTGCCGGCGGTGTGGACGCGCAGCAGCGGCTTGCCCGGCGCGCCGAGCGAGTCGGCAAGATAAAGTTCGGGCAGCATACAGCCTTCGAAGGTGTCGGGGGCCTTGCCGACCACGACGGCGTCAATATCAGCCCAGCCCAGCCCGGCGTCGAGCAGAGCGCGATCGGCCGCCTCGCGGACGAGCCCCGGCATCGAGACGTCCACCCGCTTGGCGGCCAGCTTGGTCTGCCCGATCCCGACAATTCCGCAGAGCTCAGCCATCAGTCTCCCTCCAAAACGCAGACCAGATTCTGTTGCAGCGCGGGCCCGTGCGCGGCATGGGCGACGCCGCGATCGGCCTCGCCCGAAAGGATCCGTCGCGCCACTTCGCCGATCCGCTGCAGGCCGCACGACATCATCACATGCGCACAGAGCGCACCGCCCGAGGGATTGACACTCGCCGTGTCGGGCACACCCAGCGCTTCGCGCAGGATCGCCTCCTCGTGCGAGTAGGGGGCGTAGATCTCGGCGATATCAATCTTGTCGCGAGCGACGCCCGCTTTCTGCGCGGCCAATTCGGCAGAACGACAGCGAGTCAGATCCCGCACCCCAAGCGCTGCAGGATCGACGCGATGGTCGATGCCGCGGATCCAGGCCGGCCGCTTCGAGACCGAGCGGGCCAGATCGCCAGCGGCCAGCACGATCGCGCTGGCGCCATCGCCATTGGCCGGACAATCGTGGGCGCGCAGAGGTGAGGCGACGTAGGGCCGCGAGAGCAGCTCGTCGACGGTTTCTGTGCCTGAGACGATCGCGTGCGGGTTGGAGCGCGCCGCCGCCCGGTTGCGGGCCGCGATCTCGGCGAGGGAACGTTCACTCCCCTTGCCCGACTCGATCCAGGCCCGCGCTTGTAGGGCGGCGATACTGTCGGCATGCGGCCAGAGGGGCGTCACGCAATAGGGGTCGAGCGTCATTGCCAATATATCGCCGAGATTTCCCGCCGCACTTTTGCCGAAGCCGTAGACCAGAGCGGAGTCGACCTCGCCCGTCTGGATCTTCACCCAGGCCTCGTAGAGCGCCCAGGCGCCGTCCTGCTCGACGTGTGATTCGCGGATCGGCGGCCAGGCACCAACCGCATCAAGCGCCATGACGAAAGCGAAGGGCTGACCCTGCAAGAAATCGCTCGAACCCGAACAGGTGAATTCAATCCGCGACCGCTCGAGACCCGAAGCCGCGATCACTTCCCTGACGACCGGCATCAGGATCTCAACCTCGTTGCGCTCGGTTTCCCGGGCAGCGGTAGATTGGGCGAACGAGAGGACCGCAACGTCGCGCATCAGGTATGCTCCCCGTAGGTTTCCAGGGCGGCGTCGGGCTCGCCCGAGGGCACGAAACATTCGATGCTGGCGATGGTGGGGCCGAGCTTTTCGGTCGGGACCCAGCGCGCCTTGACGCGCATGCCCATGCGGACTTCCTCAGGCGCAAGGCCCTGAAGGACATGGAAAAACGGAATACCGGCGCCGTCGAGAAGGATGCTGGCGCAGGCGTACGGCAATTCGAAATGGATGTTCTCGGAGGGTACGCGCACGATGGAAAAGGTCACCACCGTGCCCGAATCCTGCACGTCTACTTCGCGCTCGGTCGGAACCGCGCAGCGGGGGCAGGAGCCGCGTGCGGGAACGTAGACCTTCAGGCAGCTCGGGCATTCCTGGCCAAGAATGCGGTGCTGCGCGATGCCGCGCAGAAACCGCGAAGTGGCGCGACCCGGCGTGTAATCATATTCGAGCCGGATCGGTGTGACAATGCTCTTGACTGGTTCCACCACTTGTTCAATCCTCTTTTTCGAACCAGCACACGTCGCGGATCGAGCCCTGTGGCACCTCGACCCAGCGCGGTTGCACTCGCAAGCCCGTCCGCATGGCGCTCTCGCCACCGGCGTCGACCGCGTGCAGAAACGGTGCGTCGGCGCCGTCAAGCAAAATCAAAGCCCAGGCGAAAGGCCGGTCGAGAGGATGCTTGGCGGTGGGCTTCCCCACCCATGTCCAGGTCGTCACGATTCCAGCAGGCCCGACTTCGATCAGGCGATCTTCGCCGAGTCGGGCGGCGGTCACGGGGTCGAACTCGGCCGGCGGCACGAGCACCCGGCCGTCATCGGCGCGGCTGCCAATGAAGCGTCGTTCGGCGAGTCCGGTGAAGAATTTTTCGAGGATCGGTCCAAGCGAACGCCTGAAGGGGTACTCAAGAACGTGCGTAGCGTGCAGACTTTGCTCTGTCTCTTCGTTCTCAGCCATCGTCATGCGGCCTCTCTTTGTGCCGAATCTTCAGGGTCATTTGGAACCGCCGAGCGGGTCCGATCTTGCGGACTGCTAGCGTCCGCCGCACAGCCTGCGCAAGCACCTGTCGACGCGACGCACCCACTCTATTGCCTTGTGGCGGAAGCCGCTGCGCCAGCCTGGAGTTGGCCGAGAGCCGTCGTGTTCTGAGCAGTAGCGGCCGGCAGGGCCCTCGTGGAGACAGCGCTGGAGGCCTCTTTCCGAGAGCCGTCCAGTGCAGAGCGGCGGCGGAGCAAGAGCCGAGCAGGCTCAGCCGCCGGCGGCTCCCTCGGGCGTGGGCGGAAGTATGGCGTCTCCACTTGACGAGGCTGCGAGGTTGGAGGATCCGGTGGCCCGACGCTTCGCTCGCAGCCGCCCCCACAATTCACCCAGATCGTCGAGTAGGGAATAGGCAACAGGCGTGCCGAGAAGGGTGAGGACAAGGCAAAGCGTCTGGCCGCCGATGATGACGTCCGCCATCGAGGCGCGCGAGGCGGCACCGGGGCCGCGTCCGATTGCGATCGGCACCATGCCCAGCACCAGCATCACGGTTGTCATCAGGATCGGCCGCAAGCGGACCCGGTTGGCGAGCAGGATCGCCTCGTCACGCGCCATGCCGGCCGCCCGGAGCTGGTTGGTGTAGTCGATCTGCAGGATTCCATTTTTCTTGACGATACCAAAGAGCATGAAGAGGCCGAGGATGGAGTAGAGGTTCAGGTTTTCGCCGATGAGCAGCAGCGAGAGCAGGGCAAACGGCACCGAGAGAGGTAGCGAGACCAGGATCGAAATCGGATAGATGAAGCTCTCGAACTGCGCGGCCAGCACCATGTACATGAAGATTGCACTGAGCAGGAAGGCAAACCCAAAATTACTCGCCATCTGGGCCATCTGCTTGGCGTTATGCGAAAGGCGGACGCCGTGGTGGGGCGGCAGGCCAGCTTCCTTGACGATTTCCTGTGCCGTTTGCACAGCGTCGCTGAGCGCGACACCTTCGAGATTGGCGGAGATCGTCACGCGCCGCTGGCGGTCGAGCCGCCGGATCTGAGCGGGGCCGCGGTCCTCGCTGATCGTGATCACCGAAGAGAGCGGGACCAGCTCGCCGTTGGGCCGTGCTACTTTCAGGTCGAGAATTGCACGCGGGTCATCGCGGAACGGCAAGGCGGCACGCATCTGTACATCGTATTGGGTGTCGTCCTCTTCGAGGAAGCCGACCGTCTCGCCGCCGACGAGCGTGCGCAGAGTCGAAGCGATGTCTTCGACGCGAATGCCGAGGTCGGCTGCTCGCTCGCGGTCGATATCGACCTGAATCTCCGGCTTGCGCAGCGCGAGCGTGAGATCGACATCGACATAGCCCGGCATGGTGCGGAGGCGATCGGCGAGCGTTTGTCCGAGCCGGGCCAGGGTCGTCAAGTCGGGGCCGACGATATCGAATTCAAAGTCCGATCGGCGACTACCGCCAAATGGGTTTGATTCTTGTATGCTGGCACGCAAATCGGGGAACTCGGACGCGACTTCCCGGGCGAGGATCATCACTTCCCGTTGGCTCAGTTCGCGCTCGTCGAGTGGTGCCAGTTTGACGTAAATGGAGGCTGCTGTGACGTCGCCCTCGCCGTCACCGAAACCGCCACCGCCCACCTGGACCAGTGCGTTTCGGACGCCGGTCAGTTTCGAGATCCGACCGGCCAGCTCTGCCACATTGGTTTGGGTCCGGCTGAGCGTGAAACCTTCGGGGGCCTGCAGGCTGACTTCGAATTCACCCTGATCGTCGGTTGGGATGAAGTCCTTGCCAATCGCCATGAAGATCGGGATGGTCGAGAGAATCACCACAGCCGACATCGCGACGACGATCCAACGTCGTCGCAGTGAGGCGGCCAGAAGTGCTGCGTACCCGTTTTCGATGGCCGCGTAGATGCCCTTGTTGCGCGAGAGTTCCTTACCTGGAGCGGGCGGGCGCAAAAAGCGGGAGCAGAGCATCGGCGTCAGGGTGAAGGAGATGATCATGGAAATGAAGATCGCCACTGCGACGGTGAGTCCGAATTCGTGCAGGAACCGGCCCGACATACCCGACATGAAGGCAAGCGGGACAAAGATCACGATCAGCGAGAGGGTGGTCGCCAAGACCGCAAGCCCGATTTCTTTTGTGCCGTCGATTGCCGCCTGGAAAGGGCTCTTGCCCTTTTCTTCGACGTGTCGGTGAATATTTTCGAGGACGACGACGGCATCGTCGATCACCACTCCGATCGACAGGATCAGGCCGAGCAGCGTGAGGTTGTTGATCGTGAAGTCCATCATCCAAAGGAAGGTGAAGGTACCGATCAAGGAGGTTGGGATCGCCAGGGCTGCGATCACGGTCGAGCGCCAATCGCGCAGGAAGAAGATCGTTGAGAGGGCAACCAGGATTCCGCCCAGCAGCAGGTGGAAGCGGGCTTCATCGATCGAGGCCGAGATGAATCTACTTTGATCCTTGACAGTTTCGATACGGATATCGGGGGGCAGCGTGGGGACGATCTCCGCCAGTCGCTGACGAACGCGCTGCGCGACCTCGGTGGTATTGGCTCCCGATTGCTTGCGGACGTTGAGGAGGAGTGCCGGCCGGCCGTCGAGCGTGGCGTGCGAGCGGGCTTCGATCGAACCATCTTCAATCGAAGCGATATCGCTGAGCATCACCGGTCGATCGCCAAGCGTGCCGACGACCAGCGACCCAAACTCCGAAACGCTGCGCACCCGACCGAGCGTGCGCAGCACGAGTTCGCGTGATCCCTGATCGACGCGTCCGCCCGGCAGCTCGACATTCTGGGTGCGGAGCGCTGCCCTGACTTGCGTGATCGACAGGCCATAGGAGTCGAGCCGATCCGAATCGACGACGATCTGAATGGCGCGCTTTTGCGTGCCCACGAGTTCGACCGCACCGACGCCACGCACGGTTTGGAGATTCTCCTTGATGCGACGCTCGGCAATTTCGGTAAGTTCGCGCGGATCGCGGTCGCCGGCGACCGCCAGGCCAAGCACTGGCACCGCATTGAAATCGAAGCGGGTGACGCGGGGGGCGTCGGCTTCGCGTGGCAGGCGTCCGCTGGCAAACGCCAGCTTGTCGCGTACATCCTGTGCGGCCTGCGCGCTGTCGCGCTCAAGTTCGAAGGCGACCAGCACGCTCGACAGGCCTTCGGAACTGGAGGAGTGGATATAATCGATGCCTTCGACCTGGGTCACGGCCTCTTCTATGGGCTTGGTGATTCGGCCTTCGACTTCCTCGACCGACGATCCGGGCAAGGTGGTGATGACGGAGGTGTAGGGGAACTCTATTTTTGGGTAGAGATCGGTGCCGAGCTGTCCGAACGAGAGCAGGCCCATGACGACGATGACCCCGACCAGCATGGTCGCGAAAACAGGTCGGCGGATGCAGATTTCGGCCAAGCGACTCAAGAGTTATGCTCCGTCTGGCCAGGGTTCGCCGCCTGGCGGACGGCGACGGGCGAGCCTTCCGTCAGGTGGGATAGGGCGCTGGTGGCGATACGCTCGCCGGCCTCTAGTCCCGAGATGACCTCGACCCGGGTGTCGACCCGGTCGCCGATTTCCACCTGACGCGAGTGGGCCAGGCTGTCCTTACCGACCACCCAGACGCGCTCGACCCCGGCCAGTCGGGTCACGCTCTCGGCCGGAATGAGCAGGGCGGTCTCGTTGCGTGTGACGATCTCGGCCTTGACGAAGAAGCCCGGTTTGAGTCGGCCCCCCAGGTTCGGGATCCAGGCTTCGACAACCAGGGCCCGTCGGTCGGGGTCTGCGGCCGGGCTGATGCGGGTCAGCTTGCCCTTGAGGAGATCGTCGGGAAAGGCGGCGACGCGGCCACGGACAGCCGCGCCAACAAGGATTTCGGACGCATAGCGCTCGGGAACATCGCCTCGGAGACGAAGCGGGTTCTCGGCGACCAGGACGAAAAGTGGCGTTCCGGTGCGGACAAAGCTGCCGACGTCGGCGAGCCGCTCGGCGATGCGACCGGCAAAGGGTGCCCGGATCGTCGAATGGGCGAGGTTGATGGCGAGGACATCGCGCCGCGCTTCGGCCATTGCACTTTGGCTCACGAACTCATCGAATTTTTGCTGCGAATCCAGGCCGCGTTTGAGCAGCTTGGCCGCCCGTTTCTCTTCGGCGCGGGCCTTGAGAAGGAGAGCCTCGGCCTCGCGCAGATGCGCTGCGATCGTCGTTCCGTCAAGCTGTGCCAGTACTTCATCTTGCTGCACGGTGTCGCCGAGATCGGCATCCACCGAGAGCAGGCGACCATCGGTCTCGGCAGCCACCCGGGCCTCTGCATTGGCGGTGAGCGTGCCGACCAGCGAGACCGTGCGCTCCAGTTGCTCTGCCGCGACGGGTGCCAGCGTGACGAAGACAGCTTCGACATCGCCTGAAGTCTTGCCGTCGGCAGCAGGATTCGTCGGACTGCACGCGCTGGCGAGGCCAAGCAGGGTCATCCCGGCCCAGGCAAGGGCGGCCTTTCGAACCCGGCTGTTTTCTCCGGGCATAGGAAATTTCATTGGGGTACCTCCGTGATCTCCGGGTCACGCCCGAGCGCGCCGTACAGAAAGAGACGAGAAATTTGTCTGGCAAGATGGGGGATCGCATCCCCGTCCTGGTGGTTGACGAGCAGAAGCAGAGCGGAGCGCACCATGCCGAGCAAGAGTTCGGCGGCAATCACGGGTTCTGCTGCCAGCGGCCGACCGTTCAGGCGTTCCCGCTGCAGCGTGTGGGCGATGGCGCTCGTGACCTCAGTGCGCTGGCGCAGCCAGGCCTCGCGATCTTCGGCCGGCAGGCGGTGCTCAAAGCGCTGCATCAGGGCCAGGAACTCGCCCTTGTCGGCGAAGTAGGCCAGCATCCGGGCCACGGCGTGCTCGATCAGGTCTTCGAGCCGGGAGTCGGCGTCGAACATGCGCAGGAACTCGAGATGCGTCGCCTCGGCGCCTCGGACGACGCTGGCCAGTAGGAGTTCCTCCTTGGTCGGGAAATAGCGGTAGAGGGTGCCCTTTCCGACCCCGGCACGGGAGGCGACATCGTCCATCAGCACCTGGTCGTAATCGCGTTGGGCGAACTCGCAGGAGGCGGCGGCGAGAATTTCCTCTCGCTTCAGGTCGGTTTTCTGTCGTCCACGCATGGGTTTTGCCACGTTCCCTGGAAAAGCCTGCGCCGCCTGGTCGCAACTGGACCCGGATACATGACGCAACGCGCTATCGCACGGACGCTCTCCGCTAAGATCGATACTGACTGGTCAGTCCCGTTTATCAGAGGGGCGCAGCTTGAGCAAGACCCTGATCGACCGATCTCCCGCGAGAAAATTAAAGAAAATTGAAAATATTAAACGCACGTCCCCGCTTGAACGGCGGACGCGGGATGCCTTCAGTGGCGCTTATGAACATCCAGCGCTCCGAACATGAGGGCGGTGTCCGCTTGCTGCGGATCGACCGACCACCGGCCAATGCGATCAATACCGAGTTCCTTTCGGCGCTTTTCGCTGAAATGGAGGCCTGTGAGGCCGATCCCGCAGTGCGGGCGGTGGTGGTGGGCAGCGCGGCCCGGTTCTTCTCGGCGGGCCTGGATTTGAAAGAAATCATGGCCAAGGGGCCGGGCCAGATGGCCGCTCTGGGCGGCGCGGGCGATGGCATCTACCGCCTCTGGCGCCTCCCCAAGCCAACCATCGCCATGGTCGAGGGCCACGCGCTGGCCGGCGGGGCGATCCTGATGCTGGCGTGTGATTTCCGGATCGCGGTCCGCGGTTCGTACCGGATCGGCGTCACCGAGAGCGCGCTCGGCCTGCCGCTGCCCAACGGAGCCTTTCAGATCGCCCGCTACGCTTTGCCCCCGCAGCACCATCATCGCGTCCTGCTCGAGGGCGAAGGTTTCGGGCCCGAGCGCGCGCTCGAACTTGGCTTGATCCACGAATTGGTTGAACCGGCAGCGGTCGAGGCCCGCTGCCTCGCTCTGGCGGCCAAGCTCGGTGCCTATCCCGAATCTGGTTACGGCTACCAGAAGGCCAAGCTGCAGGCCGAAGCGAACCGCGCACTGGTCGAGCCGCCGCCTCTCGGTACGGATCGTTTCGAGGCGACGGGCTTGACGCCCGAAGTGTTTGCCCGCTTGATGCCAGCCAAGATCTGATGCGGATGAAGCGCGCATGAGATCGTTCGCGCCGAGCGTCTCGACGTCTGCGCTGCCCAAGCGGCAGCAGATGCGCAACGGCCTCGCATGACAGAACCCGCGGTGCGCCTTGGCCTGATCGGCGCCGGTAAGCATGGCGCGCGTTACCTGAACCACGCCCATAGCGACGTGGCCGGCTTGCGCTTGACCGGTCTTTGCCGTCGCGACAAGGCTGCCGGCGTGACCCAGGCAAGCGAGGTGGATGCCCGCTTTTTCGACTCGATCGAGGCTTTGATCGGTGCGCCGGAGGTCGATGCGGTTGCGGCAGTGGTTCCGCCGGGGCTGCACCCGCGCATCGTGGAGCTTTGCATCGACGCACAAAAGCCGCTCTTGCTCGAGAAGCCGATGGCGACAGATGCGGCGAGCGCTCGGGCCTTGCGTGATGCGCTGACGGTGGCAGGCCTGCCCTGCCTGGTGGCGCAAACACTGCGTTGGTCGGCGGTGGTGCGGCGCGTGGTCGAACTTGCGCCTGAGATTGGCCGCCTGCACCAGATCGTGCTGGGTCAGAGCTTCGAGCCGAGCCGACTCGACTGGCTCGATGATCCGGCACTTTCGGGTGGCGGCAATGTTTTGCATACCGGGGTGCATGGTTTCGACCTTTTACGACACTTGACAGGCGGCGAAGTCGTCTTTGCCTTCTGTCGAACCGCGCGGATCTTCACCCACTCGAGCGAGGACCTCTTCTCCGCCGTACTTGAAGTCGAGGTGCCCGATGGCCCCGCTATTCAGGCACTGGTTTCGGCAGCCCGAACCACCCGTTCGCGCTATGGTGAGATCCGCTTGATCGGTGAAGGCGGGCAGATCAACGCCGACCATGTGCTCGGCCGGGTGGAACGCCTCGAGGGGCGGGGCCCTGTATCGGTCGAAGCCGTGCCCGAAAGGCCGACAGTCGTGGCCGTGCTCCGCGATTTCGTCGAGGTCGTACGCCGGCGTTGCCCCCCGCCCGTGACGGCGGCCGATGGTGCGGCGGCGGTGGCGATCGCGGAGGCGTGTTATCGCTCGGCGGAATCCGGTGCGCGCGTCAAGGTGACGGCCTGAAGGCCCGGTGTGGAGGAAGCTGCGATGGCGCTTTTCGTATTGATCGGCCGTGATGGCGAAGGTGGGACGGCACGCCGCAAGGAGGTGCGGCCTCGCCATCTGGAGCACCTCGGGCCACTCGCCGACGCCGGCCGCATCGTGATCGCTGGCCCTTTTTTTGAGGACGACGGCACGACGCCACGCGGCAGCGTAGTGGTCTTTGAGGCAGATTCCCTTGAGGCGGCCCGCGCCCTCGCGGCCCGCGATCCCTATGTGGTGGAAGGCGTTTTTGGCTCGGTCGAGGTGCAGCCGATGGCGCGTGTCTTTCCGGTCGCGAAAGCTTCGACGTGAGTGCGGCTGGAGGGAGGGCGGCGTTGATCGCCGAGAATTCGGATCGTGGCTGGCATACGCCAGGTGCAGAACTCGCGTGGAGCGAATCCGTTGGTTTTCGCTTTGCCGACCCGGCGAGCCGATTGGGCGTGGTGGCCCGGCTGGGCGTGCACCCGAACGAGGGATCGGTTGACGTCGCCATCGATATTTTCATGCCCGACGGCAGCTTTGTCGCCGTCCGGCAGATCGGGCCCTGGCGCGACGGCGTTGCGCCTCTCATTGAGGGCTTCGAGATTCAGGCCGTCGAGAGCGAGGATCGCTGGCGTCTTTTTTGTGACGGCGCGGCGCATTCACTGCCCGAAGCTGCGGTGGCCGACCAGCCCGCGGCCTGGAAGAGCTCGCGGATCGAGCGGGTGATTCTCGAACTCGAATGGCAAGCCTGCGCCGAGCCGCTGCAGTCTGGCGGCGGGGGAACCCGCTTCACGCAGGCGGGTCGGATGCGTGGCGAGATGTGGGTCTCTGGCGATCATTTTATACTTGACGTGCCCGCCCTGCGCGACCGAAGCTGGGGCCCACGACGGCTGGAACTCCCCGAGAGTCGAGCCCTGCTCTGTTGTCTCGCCGACGGCGAGGGCGGCTTCGAGATCGAGACACTCCGGCGCGAAGGCGAGTCCGCTCCGGGGACGTCGGGCTGGATCGTCATCGGAGGCGAGGCGCGCGCTCTGGCTGAACTCGAGTTGGTCGAAGATGGCGAGGGCAGTGCCGTGCAGGGGCTGCGGGCCAGTCTCGGCCTCCTCGATGCGGCGAAGCTCAGCCGCGAGGCCCGGGTGATCGTCATGGCACCCCTGCCGGGTCGGCGTAACGACGCCGCGTTCCTTTTGCGCGAGTGTTTCGTCGAGTGGGCGGGCGAGGGCGGCACGGCGCTTGGCTTCGCCGAACTTCTCAGCCGGACCTGAGCGGCGCGTCAGACGCTCAGGATGAACAGCCCCGCTGTGGGGCTTTGTCCGGCCCGGCAGGGCTGAATCCACGCGAGGGCCTGGCTCTCCTTGCCGGCCTTCCCCGGAGACGTTCCGGGTTTGTTCCGATTCGCGTTCGCGCGCAAAACCGCCCAGAATCCCATCTGCCTGCCGTGCGGGTGAGCAATTTTTGGAAGTTTTATGCGTTGCGACGCATAAGAATAAAAAAGTCCCCGGTTCAGATTGACAGCCCTTGAGTTTGGGTGGACGCTGCGCCTTGCAGCACCGTACCCCCGATCCACCCGTTTCATTCACAAACAATCAATCCGGTCCGGAGGTGTAGTCATGTCGATTCGTTTTGCGGTTCTGGGTCTTCTCTCGGAGGGGCCGCTGCACGGCTACGCCATCCGGGCCCGGTTCGAGCAACGGCTCGGTGAGCTTTGGGAGCTCAACTACGGTCAGGTTTACGGGATTCTCGCCGCGCTCGAAGCCGATGGCCTCGTCAGTGCCACGGAGGAGAGCGTCGGGCGGCGGCTCCGACGGATCTACGCGATCAGCACCAAAGGCAATCAAACTTTGCAGAGCTGGATGCGGGGTCTGGACTCGCGCGGCAGGCCGTTTCGCGACGATTCCTTCCTCCGTCTCCTGCTCACAAAACCTGACGATCTGAGTGATTGCAAGCAGTTTTTTGATATCGAGCGCCGCCGTACCTGGCGGGAGTTGCGAGATCTCGTCGATCGTCGCGACGCCGAGGAATCCTCGGAGGACTGGCGTTCGGTGGTGACGCGTCTTTACCTCGATGCGGCGATTCTCCACCACGAGGCGCGCATCAAGGCTCTTGATCGCTGTCGCGAGGTGCTTTCCGGGAAGTTGGCACCGGCGGCGGAGGCCGTTGTCCAGCCGCCGGTGCTGGCACGCGCGGCACAGGGGCGGGGGGCGACTCGATGAATGTCGCCCTGCAAAACAGTCAAGTCATTTCTGTTTCAGCGCACGACGATCGCAGCGAGCCCGGGTTTGAGCGGCTCGCCCGGCTCACGTCTTTCCTCGAAGGGCGCCTGGGGGAATGGGATCATCTCCCCTCCCTGGTCCGGGTCCAGCTTCTCGGCGGAAAACGCTTGAGAGCGAGGCTGCTCTTTGCCGCTGCGCCTCCGGGTGACCCTGAACAATCGCAAGCCATGGTGCGTGCGGCTGCGGCCGTAGAACTGGTTCATGCCGGATCTTTGCTGCACGACGATATCGTTGACCAGGCCTCCCGACGGCGGGGTCATTGTGCCGCCTACCGACTTTATGGGGAGCGTTTTGCCACGCGGGCCGGCACCTTCGTCATGGAGGAGGCAACGGTGCTTTTCGCCGGCCTGCCGCTCGACGCCCGGCTCGCCTTTGCCCGCGCCGCACGCGCAGCGAGCCTCGGCCAACTCGCGGAGATTGCGCATACGGGCAATCTTGAACTCGGCCTGCGCGAACGCTTGCAAATCATGGATGGTAAGACAGCCGTCATCTTTCAGCTTGCGGCCCGACTCGGGGCGATGCTGGGCGGGGCGGGCTCCAATGTGGTGCGGACTTCCGCGGCGGTAGGCCGCTGGTTTGGTTTCCTCTTCCAACTCGCCGACGATGTCGAAGACCTTTGTGCCTCGGCCGAGGCGCTGGGCCGCCCACCGGGATCAGATCTGCGCAGTGGTGTGGTGACGCTGCCGGTGGTCTTTCTGGTCGAGGCCCGGGGTGCGGCCGCCTTCGGCAGCGCGCAGTCGCTGGCGTGGCGAGCCGAGGAGCCTCTGGCGGCGCGGGATTTGAGGGCACTCTTTCGAGACGCGGGGGCCTTTGCCCGCGCTCGCGTGCTCGGCATCCGGTGGGCCGACCGGATCGAGAAGATGCTCGAGGACCTCCCGGACGGTCCGGGTCGATGCTGGATTCTAAATCTGACCAAACAGGTCGAGCGGGTGCTGCTGGAGCGTCTCGAGGTGGCCGATGACTGAGGGGCGGGCGGGATTGGAAGCCGCGTTGCTGGGTCTTCTCCGGCTCGAGAGGCCCGATGTGCCGCTGCTCCTCTTGGCCGCCTGGGCTGCAGAAACCTCGAGAACAACAACTGTAAATTTCGGCTGGCCGCTGCACGACCCGAGTCTGGAGCCTTCGGCTGCTGTAACCTCGATCGCGTTGCGTCTTCAGGTTTCACTCGAAGAGTTCGACCCTGGGCTTGGCCGCCATTTTGGGAATCTCTGGCGAACGGGTGACGTGCGTCTGCTGCTTACGGCAGGGGCCATTTCCCTGGTGGCAGAGAGCGAGCCCGTGCCTGGGCCGGCGGTATTTGGACTGCTCCGTGCCCTTGCCTTGCAGGGGCTGATCACCTGGCTTGAGGATGAAGCCGGGCGGGTCGGGGGAGTACCCTGGGAGGTCGCCATCCTTGCTTCGGATTGCGCACTTGCGGAATGGATGACCGAGATTGCACCGCTCCCGGACGGTTGCGCGCAGCGCGTCTCGCAGGCCTTTGCCTTGCAACGGGCCGCACGGATCCGCCTGGGTGGGGTCCCCGATCCGCATCGGAGCAGATCTGATCTGGGCCGGCGTCGAACGGCAGGCGGAGAGTTGGAACGCGACCTTGGCGCGCCCGGGCGTGCGGTTGCAGGGGCCTTGCTCGAGTGCGGATTACGGCCGGAGGCAAAAGGAATTCGTGGGGAAATGCTCGCGGCAGCGGTCTGGCTGGGCACGCTCGCGGTCCTTTCCGCGACCGCGCGAAACGTGGAGAGGTCGTCTTGAAGAATCTGCGAGCCGCAATCTGGTTGCTACAAGATGTCGCGGTGCCCTACCACCGCCGTCATATCGGACGGGCGTTCCTGACTCTGTTGGGGGTGGTGATCGGCTGTGCGATCGTGGTGGCCGTCGAATTGTTGAACCGCTCGGTGGTCGGGTCGTTCCGCGATACGATAGAAACCATCGCGGGTTCGGCCGACCTTCAGGTGACCAATCCGGGCGCCGGAGTTCCGGAAGCGCTGCTCGATGGGCTGCCGGACGTTCCCGGCATCTCCTCTGCCGCCGGTCTGCTGCAGGCCACGCTGCCGACCTCACGCGGCGAACTCACGATTTTTGGGGTCGATGTCTTCGGCGACCAGGCCGTGCGGGCCCGCCAATTTCCACCCGAAGCGATTCAGATTCCAGACGAATTCGCCTTCAGTAATGCATTCGATTCGATTGCGGTCTCGACCACTTTGATGGAGCGCTGGAGGCTCGAGCCCGAGGCGGCCATCGAAGTCGCCGCGCCCTCGGGTCGGAAGGTGTTGCGGGTGCGAGGGACGGTCGAGCCGCGTGGTCCGGCGGCCCTCTACGATGGCGCAGTGGCGTTGCTTGATCTTCCGGCGGCACAGCGTCTGCTCGGCCGGGATGGCTTTGTGGATCAGATCGACATCGTTCTCGAGGAGGGCGCGGATCGCGACGCCGTAACGCGACAGATTGAACAGATTACAGCTGGCCGTGCCCGGGTTCATCCGCCGCGTGAGCGTGCCAGTGGTCTTGACGGCATGCTGCTGAACCTGCGGACCTTTCTCTCTCTGGTGAGTCTCGAAGCGATCGTGGTCGGTATTTTTCTTGTCTACCACGCGCTGGCGACGGCCATCGCGCATCGTCGGCGCGAACTCGCGATCTGTCGGGCAGTCGGCTTTGCGCCGCGCGCCCTTGCGCTCGCGGTGGGCATCGAGGCGCTGGCCTTTGGCATTGCGGGCGCAGGTATCGGCTGTGCGCTCGGAGTCGGGATGGCAGAAATAGCTCTTGATGCAGTGCGTGGCGCCGTGGGCGCAATCTATGCCCGCTCGGGAGCGGCCTCGCTTGAACTGGGTGCGGGACAGATCGGCCTCGCCTTGCTGCTTGGCGTGGGAACCGCGCTCGGGGCGGCGATCGGGCCCGCGCGCAGTGCGGCACGGGTGCCGGTGCTGCGCCATCTCCGCCGCGACGACGCCGATGTACCGCCGCTCAAATCACTCGGCAGTTTCTTCTCTGGGATCGGCCTCGGTGTGAGTCTTCTGCTGCTGGGGACCGCTGGATTCTTTGTTGAGTACCGCTCGAGCAGTGCCCTGGTCCACCTGACGCTCATGGCGGTGCCGACGGCCTTGCTGGCGCTGGGCTTCGCGGCTCTCGCCCCTGCCTTTCTTGCCGGGTTCGTGGCTCTGCTGCAGCGGTGTTTCGGCCGACGGCAGCCGATCACACTCGAGCTCGCCCTGGAATCTCTGGCGCGCGATCCAGCGCGACGCCGCGGGCCGCTTACGCCAATGATCGTCGCCTTTGCGCTCGTTTTGCTCGGGGCTTCGATGGTCGCCAGTCTGCGCGCGTCGATTCTCGGCTGGGTGGAACGGACGCTTGCGGCCGACCTCTACGTTGTTGCCGGACCCTCGCTGCCGCTGCCCTCGGGCGAGACGTTCCCAGCCGCACTCGAGGCGAGAGTCGCTCCCGTTGCAGGCGTTGCGAGGGTGGCGGCGAGCCGATTGGTCTACACGCCGCTGGGCAACCGGACGGTTGTGCTGCGCAGTCTGCGCGACACCTTGCCCTTCGACGAATTGCATTATCCCATCCAGCAGGCGCTGCCCGACGCCGCCGCGCGATTTGCCCGCGGCGAGGGGGTCCTGCTCAGCGACGATCTGGCGCACCGCGAGGGCCTCTCGGTAGGCGATACGGTCGAACTCACGACCGCCTCGGGACCGCGCCGCTTCCTGGTTGCGGCGGTGGTCGTAGATTTTACGCTCGACGTTGGCACGATCACCATCGAGGAAGCCACCTATCGCCGACTCTGGCAGGACGACCTGGCCAATGTGCTCTATGTCTGGACTGAGAAGGGCGCGTCGCTGCCAGCGGTGCGGCGCTCGATCGGATTGGCGCTCGAACCGGTGGCGCGAACTTCGATTCTCACGGCCGGGCAATTCGAGCAGGATGTTTCAGGCGCACTCGATGGCGCGCTTCGCTTGACGTGGGCGATCGAGATCGTCGCTCTTGGAATCGCCTTGATCGGGGTCATCAACTTCTTCCTGGTCGAGGTTTCGGACCGTCGGCGCGAAATGGGCCTTTTGCGTGCAGTTGCCCTGGGGCCGACGGCGCTCGGCCGGTCGCTGCTCTTCGAGGCATCGGTCCTTGGCGTGCTCGGTGGTCTCCTCGGCGTGGCCTATGGCGCCTTGGTTTCATGGCTGGTGGTGACCCGCTCGGCCCGGCTGATTTCGGGTTGGAGCCTCGACTTCGTCTTCTCTGCCGAACTGGCCGCCGCCACGGTGGTGGTCGCGACGGTTGCGGCCGTCCTCGCCGCTCGTTTCCCCGTCCGCCGGGCCCAGTCCCGCTCGGTGGCCGAACTGATTGCGATGGAGTGAACGGAAATGAAAAACCTGTCGATTGAACGCAACCCTGTTCCCCTCGAAGCACGGAAGGTGGTCAAGGCGTATCCACTTGGGCACGCCGAGACTCGCGCCCTCGATGGCGTCGATCTCAGGATCGAGCCCGGCGAGTTCGTGGCCGTGATGGGGCCGAGTGGCTCGGGCAAAAGCAGTCTGCTCAACCTTCTGGTCGGTCTTGATCGCCCGACTTCGGGCGAGGTCTGGGTCGAGGGCCGCGCCCTTTCGACGCTCGACGAGGATGGGCTGACGGCCTTGCGTCGCACCCGCGTGGGGGTGATCTTTCAGGCCTTCAATCTGCTGCCAGGTCTCTCGGCGCAGGAGAACGTCGAGTTGCCCTTGCGTGCGGCCGGAACGAGCCGGCAAGCCGCGTCGCAGCGCGCTCGTGCCATGCTGGAGCGGGTCGGGCTCGCGGAGCGCTGCGGGCATCGCCCCGACGAACTCTCGGGTGGTCAGGCGCAAAGAGTCGCGATCGCCCGGGCGCTGGTGATCGAGCCTTTGATCGTCGTCGCGGATGAACCAACCGGCAGTCTCGACTCGGAGAACGGTTCTGGGGTGCTCAGGCTGCTGCGTCAACTCAATGACGAACGCGGGGTAGCTGTGCTGATGGTGACGCACGCTCCGGCGGCGGCGGCCTATGCAGATCGGATCGTGACGATGAGCGACGGTCAAGTGGTGGGTGAAGAGCGGCCTCGGGCCGATCAGCCGGTCTTGGTACACGCACTCGCCTGAGGGCTGGCGTGCCGCCAAGCATATCGTCAAAACTCCCGCTGGTATGCGCCCTGATGCACGCACTCGCCTGATGCGCTGGCGGGCCGGCGCTGCGGGCGGCTTCGCTTCGGATCAACCCATCGCGGCCCAGGCCCGACGGGGGCGGCTTATTGCAGCGTGCCGGGGACCTGCAACGCAAAGCGCGGTATTTTAGCCTCGAAGATGCGACCGCCGGCCTCGTGCATCTCGTAGCTGCCTTCCATCGTGCCGTAAGGCGTCGGCAGGACCGAGCCACTGGAGTACTGGTGTTTCTCCCCCGCATCGAGAATCGGTTGCTGGCCGACCACACCGTCACCCGTGACTTCCTGCAGCCTGCCGTTGCCATCGGTGATGAGCCAGTGCCGACGGCGAAGCTGAACCCGGGACAGGCCCTCGTTCTCGATCGTCACCTGGTAGGCAAAGGCGTAGCGTCCATCCTCGGGGTCGGAGTGCTCCTCGAGAAAAACCGCTTCCACGGTGACCCGAATCCCATCCGTGAGCGTGGTCGACACCCATGCTCCATAGCCCGGAGACCGACGCAATGCATCCAGCTCAGGGTTGCAGGACGCCCGATCAGTCGCCAAACCCCTGCCAGGCACGCGGCGTTGGAGGCCACGCGCCTGGAGGATCCCATGAGCCAATCGCATTACGCCGCGGCGCTGCCGCGCCCCACCCCGGATTCGCAGCCCTTCTGGGATGCGCTGCGGCAGCACGAGCTGCACCTTCAGCGTTGTCAAGCTTGTGGACAGGCCTTCTTCTATCCGCGTAACGTCTGTCCGCATTGCCTGTCATCGGACCTCGCCTGGTTCCGGTCCAGCGGTCGCGGACGGCTTCATACTTTCGTGATCGCGTACACGGCGCCACGCAACCCGCCGCTTGAAGTGCCCTACGTGATCGCGATGGTTGAACTTGAGGAGGGGCCGCGCCTCATGACCAATCTGGTCGGGGTCGAGCCCGACCCGAAGCAAATTCGCTGCGAGATGCCGGTCGAGATCGAGTTTGTTGATGTCACCGACGAGTTCACCTTGCCCCGGTTTCGGCCGGTCGCCTGATTTTGGAGGAGAGAACCATGGCAAGCGGGGGAAAAGGACGGGGTCGGATCGCGATCGTTGGGGCCGCCGAGTCTGACGCTCTCGGCAAACTGCCACAGAAATCAGCGTTGATGCTGCATGCCGAAGGGGCGCGCAACGCGCTTGGCGATGCCGGCATCGCACCGTCGGAAGTCGATGCGGTCCTCTCGACCGGGCGACAGACGGCGAACGATGTGCCCGAGTATCTGGGGATTCGGCCCCGCTATATGGACAACACGCAAATGGGAGGCTGCTCCTTCATTGCGCATCTGCAGCACGCGCTGGGGCTGATCGAAGCCGGGATTGCCGAGGTCGTGCTCATCACGCATGGCGAGAGCGGCCGCTCGCGGGTCGGCATGGGCGGGACGGGCTTTTCGCCGGATTCGCCGCCGGGTCAGTACGAGATGCCGTTTGGAATCGGCGGGCCGGCGACCCGCTACGGACTCGCGGCAACTCGTCATATGCACGAATACGGCACCACCAAGCGCCAGCTCGCCTGGGTGGCGGTCGCCACCCGCGACTGGGCAAGCCTGAATCCGCGCGCCTCGATGCGCGATCCGATCACTGTACAGGATGTGCTTGACTCTCGTCAGGTCGCCTGGCCTTTCAATCTCTTGGATTGCTGCCTCGTAACCGATGGCGGTGGGGCGCTGGTGGTGACCTCGGCCGAGCGGGCACGCGATTGTCGCCAGAAGCCGGTCTATGTGCTCGGTACCGGCGAGGCCACAACGCACTCGATAGTTTCACAAATGCCGCGCTTTCATATCTGGGATGCGGCGATCACCTCGGGGCAGGGAGCCTGGGCGATGTCAGGTGTCAAGCACTCCGAGATCGATCTGGCGATGCTTTATGACGCCTTCACGATCGTGCCGATCATGGCGCTCGAAGCGCTCGGCTTCTGCGGCTTTGGTGAAGGTGGTGCCTTCGTCGAGGGTGGCCGCACCGGCCCCGGCGGCGATTTCCCGATGAACACCAACGGTGGCGGCCTCTCCTACACCCATACCGGCATGTACGGCATGTTCCTGCTGATCGAGGCCGTGCGCCAGTTGCGCGGTGTTTGCGAGGGACGGCAGGTGCCGGGGGCAAAGACCGCGATTTGTCACGGCACGGGCGGGATCTTCTCGGCCGCAGCGACGGCAATTCTCTCGACCGAGCGGTGAAGCAGAGCGAGCAGCCAGAGAGCGATCGTCCTCCGGGGGACGCGGGCGGTTACGTCAATCCAAGAGATTCCCGGCTTGGAGCGAGCAGCCAGAGAGCCATTACCCTCCGGGGAGGATGCCTGCCGTGGCAGGCGTCACGCCTGGCGCTGGGTATGTTGATTTTTGTATCTTGATGAGGTCCTGGTCGCACGCATCTGCGCGAGGTCAGCAAACCCGCGCGACCGCTCGCTCTTGTTCAGGAAAAGCCTCCGCCTGCCGCAGCGGCGATCCGCCCCAGTTCCCCCAGGGCTTCGCCGAGGCGCGGGCCGTGCCAGAAGGGCAGCCGGCCGTCGATCAGATGCACCTGGCCTCTTCGTACAGCCCATGATTCAGAGAGCTCGCCCGTACGCACCGCCTCGGCGTCGGCGGCAGTGAAGCGGTAGGGTTCGTCGGGCAGCAGCACGATCTCGGGCTTGTGCCGCGCGAGCTCGTCGAGTTCGATACGGGGGTAGTGGCCGGACTCATCGGCGAACACATTGACCAGACCGACCGCTTCGAGGAGGTGATGCGCATAGGTGTCGCGGCCGATCGTCATCCAGGGGTCCTTCCAGACGGCGAGGAAGCAGCGCAACGGCCTTTTCAGTCGGCGGTGCCTGGCGTGCGCCAACGCGTCCAGCATCTTTGTAAGAACGGACTCAGCCCGGTTTTCGTCCGCGCCAAGCCCCGCCAGTCGACGGACCTGCTCAACCGAGTCCTCAAGCGTGACGGGATGATCGACCCAAACCACAAGCCCGTTCTGGCGCAGTCGTCGTACGTCAGATTCACGGTTCTCCTCGCGATTAGCAAGCACTAGATCAGGCGCGAGCGCAATGATCTCGTCAAGCCGTGGATTCTTGGTGCCGCCGATAGGCGGGCAGATGTTGATCAGCTGCGTCGGGTGGATGCAGAAGTCGGTGCGCCCGACCAGCATAGGTGCGAGGCCGAGAAGCACCAGCGTCTCGGTGACACTCGGGACCAGCGAAACGATTCGACCCGGCCGCTCGGGCAGAGACACCGCGACTTCCGAGGCGTCGATCCGGAGTGTCATCTCGGCCACAGGAGGGCGGGCACCTCAGCGGGGTCCCGATCCCAGGAGGCGAAAGCCCATGGCTCGCGCAGCCTGTGCCAGCTCGGCGTCGTGCGTGGCGAAAAGAAGTTCGTCATAGTGTACTTTGATGAGGATAGCCGTAGCAACATGAATTGCATCGAGTGAGGCGAGCTTTGTCGGGCAGGGGTCGGCTGCGTGCGTCAGGACGACGTCGTCTGTATGCGCCAGCTCAAATGATTTCAGGTACATCAGGACGCTTTCGCGCTGCCTGGCTAAGGCATCGTCGCTCTAACCGAGCCGCAGACGTGCCCGACCGATCGTCCGAAGGCATTGGTCTCACTCGCGAATGGACGCTCGATACGGTTCCATTCGCGCAAGCGGCCTGGATCGCCAAAGATGATCCAGAGCAGGACCGACGAATCGACATAGACGGTCACTGTCGGCCGCGTTCCTCGAGCAGGAGGTCGAGCGAGGAAATCTTCCAGTTCGCTGGTCTTGGTGGGTGTTCGCGGATCGTCACGAAGTCGAGCTTTGGCTTGATGCTTCGGAGCGGCTTGCGGATCGAACCTGCGGGGACGATCCGTGCGATGGGGCGATCGCGGTCCAAGACCTCGATTTCGGCCCCGCGTTCGACGGCGCGCAGATGTTTGGAAAGATGGTCGTTGAGTTCCGCAATCCTGACGCTCTTCATGGCTATATCTGGCCAGATTTGCGACTAAACGTCAAGCTCTCGCCGGGTCGGACTTACAGCCGACCCGCCAGCAGCTAAGGTTCGACGTCGATGCCGGATGAAGCCATTGCGCGGGCACCGGGCCGGGTGAATCTGATCGGCGAACACACCGACTACAACGGTGGCCTGGTGTTGCCGATGGCGATCGACCTGGTCACGGAGGTGCGCTTGCGACGCCGCGGCGACCGGCGTCTGGTGCTGCGCTCGACCGCGAAAACGCAGACGATCGAGACGGCGCTCGACGATACGATGCCGCAAGGCGGGGGCGCATGGGGCGATTATGTGCGCGCAGTGGCGCTGGCTCTGATCCGGCAGGGGATCGAGGTCCCCGGAGCCGACGTATGGATCGAGAGCCAGGTTCCTGAAGGTGCGGGCCTTTCGTCGTCTGCCGCTCTCGAAGTTGCGACCGCGATGGCCTTTCTCGATCTCGTCGAGGTCGAGCTTGAGCCGCGCAGCATCGCGCGTCTTTGCCAGCAGGCCGAGAACGATTTCGTCGGCACGCGCTGCGGCATCATGGATCCGCTCGTAAGCGTTCTCGCCGAGTCCGGTCGGGCAATGTGGCTCGATTGCGCGACGCTTGAGAGTCGCGCCGTGGCGTTGCCGCCCGACATTGCCGTGCTGGTCGCCGATACCGGCGTGCGTCATGCGCTGGCTTCGGGCGAGTACAACCGTCGTCGTGCCGAATGCGAAGCGGCATTACTCGTAGCGCGCCGGTTGTCGCCGGAGATCAATTTTCTTGCCGAACTGAAAGAGTCGGATCTCGAACGACTTGGCAGATATCTCGAGGTGCTGCCGCTCGCCCGGGCGCGCCATGTGGTGCGGGAGTGCGCCCGGGTCGAGGCCGTGGTCGCGGCGCTGGAGAGTGGACAACCGCAAGAAGCAGGTCGCCGCATGGTCGAATCGCACGCTAGTCTGCGCGACGACTACGCCGTCAGCTGTCCCGAACTGGACCTGCTGGTCGAACTCGCCCTGGCCCAGTCGGGCGTGTTCGGCAGCCGCATGACCGGCGGCGGTTTCGGTGGTTGCACCGTGAGCCTGGTGGAGCAAGGCCGGGCTGCCGACGTTCGCGCTGCGATGGACGAGGCATGGCGAAGGGCGAGGGGGCAGCCTCTGCGGAGCTGGGAGTTCCGCCCGGGACCGGGTGCCTTCGCGTTGCGCCGGGCTTCGACCAACGCCGGGTCCGCCCGCTAGCCCGTAACTCGCGAGGCCCGCTGAACCTTGCGAGTTCCAACGCCGTATCAGGTTGCTGGCGCGCTCTCTCCAGCGGAAAGCCCGTGAGAGCACGGCCCCGGCCCTCCCTCTGGTCGCAAAAATTGGACAGTAGGCCGTGCGAAATTGGCAGTCAGCGGCAAGAAGTTGCCAGCACTGCATCGAGCACGAGCCCTTTCGGCCCAAAAAGCCTTGAAACACAAGCCTCGGCGAGCGGGTCCGCGTGGCATCGCATTTGCGGAGTCAGGTCTTACCGACCTTTTGCCCGCTGCCCTCCTGCAGCGGACGAAAGGTCCGGGTGAAGGAGAGAATCATGCGCCGTGTCCGTCGAAACATCGTCCGATTCAATCGTCGTTGGCTGCCGTTCGGCGGGATGGATGCGGCTCGTGCGGCCCTGCTCGGGGCTGCCCTGGTGGCGGGAATGATCGCCGCCTAGGGAATTCTTTCCGATTCTTCGACTCACGAAGGGCCGCTTCTGGAATGGGGACCAGAGGCGGCCTTTCGTATTTCAGCCTGGGAAGGCAGCCGATTCAGGCGCGCGCCATGAGCTGGCGCAGGACGTAGGGCAGGATCCCGCCGTGGCGGTAGTAGTCGGCCTCGATCGGCGTGTCGATGCGATTGATGAGATCAAGCGTTTCGCTGCGGCCGTCGGCGCGGGTGATGCGCAGCGCCACTTTCCCTTGTGGGCGGAAGTCGGGCGATTCGATCCCGAGCACGTCGTAGCTTTCGCTGCCGTCAAGTTTTAAACTCTTGACGGTTATGCCCTCGGGGAACTGGCAGGGCAGGACGCCCATGCCGACCAGATTGCTGCGGTGGATGCGCTCGAAACTCTGTGCGACAACGACGCGCACGCCGAGCAGGCGGGTGCCCTTGGCGGCCCAGTCGCGCGAGCTGCCGGTGCCGTACTCCTGGCCCGCCAAAATGATCAGCGGCACGCTCTCGCTCGCGTAGCGCATCGCCGCGTCATGAATGGAAAGTGTTTTCCCGTCAGGCTGGTGCGCCGTCAGGCCGCCCTCGGTGCCGGGCAGCATCAGGTTCTTGATCCGTACGTTGGCGAAGGTGCCGCGCGTCATGACCCGATCGTTGCCGCGTCGCGAGCCGTAGGAGTTGAAGTCGGCCGGTCCGACGCCGCTTTCGCGCAGGTAGCGGCCCGCCGGTGAATCCGTCTTGATTGCCCCGGCCGGGCTGA
>VFKT01000238.1 GCA_009885395.1 Deltaproteobacteria bacterium
GATCGACCTCTCCCGGGCCCGCCGTGCTCAGCACCACCCCCGCGTGTTCGAAGTCGGCGACGGAGAAGGCAGGCGCGGCGGGATCGTGGTGCCCGCTCTCGTCCTCGGCCGCCACGGAGGATGTGGACACGGCCGCAGCGATGGCGAGCAACGCAACGCGCAGCCGAAAGAGGCGCCGAAGTCGTTGTCCGACGCAGGGCGTGACGACGGTGCGGGCGCGCGATGGGCCTGCGCTCTGAAGGTGGTTTCTGCGTGGATATCGGGTCATCGTCGGTGTTCTCCGTGGCTCAATTCTGAAAGGGACAGGCCAGCAAGTTGTTCGAGGTCGGCGGCGGCAAGATGCCCCGCCTCGAGGGTGATCAAGTACTCGCCCTCGAGTTCGACGAGCGTCCGTTCTGATTCGATCAGATCGAGCGGGCGCAGGAGTCCCCGCTTGAAGGCGTCAACCGTGTTGATGTGGCCCGTCCGCGCCGCGGGTAGAAGGTTTGTGCGCAGGCTGGTTGCCTGTTCGTGCGCGGCGCGGAGTCGCTGATTCGCCTCGTGCACGGCTGCGTAGAGGGCTATTTCTGAGGCAGCGGCTTCGTGCGTGGTCTTGTCGACCCCGGCCTGCGCGGCCGCGATCGCACCCTGGTTCCGATCGAAGACAGGCAAGGGGATCGACAGCTCAAAAACCAGAGCGTTGTCCTTATTATCACTGAAATGACGGCCGCCGGCGCCGACGGCCACGTCCGGGATGGCACGGGACGCTTCAAGCGCGAGGGCGGCTTCGCCTGCCCGACGCTCCGATCGCCATCGCACCAGTTGGGGTGCGTCCCGGAGGGCATCGAGGAGACGCGCTTCGGGGAGAGGCTCGGGGAGCTGTGCCAGCTCGCCAACCACCTTGGCGAAATCGGCCTGCTCTGCGCCCCAGCTCGCGGCGAGTTGCGCCCGTGCCGTCTCGAGTTCAGTTTTGGCGAGAGCGAGCGCCAGCTGAGCACGCCCGAGCGTGATCCGGGCCCGGCTGGTTTCGAGGGCTGGCGCGGCCCCGGCGGAAACACTGCGCGAGACGGCATCCATGCCCGCGGTCGCGACCCGCTCCAGCCTGGCCGCCATCGTGATCCGCTCCTGGGCAGCCAGAACCCTAATAAAAACTTTGGTAGTGCGCGAGAGAACCTCGAGCCGCTTCGCCTCGTAGTCAAAGCCGGCAAGTTCCTGCCCCAGCGCGGCAAGGCGTTCGCGCTTTGCCCTCTTTCCTCCGAGTTCGATCACAGTCGAGAGCAGGAGGGTGGTTTCGGTGGTTTGAAAACCTTGCCGGTTGCCGGACCCGCCGACATTTTCAACCGCAGTTCTGAATTCTGGGTTTGGCGGCAAGCCGGCTTGCAGGGTAAGGGCTTCGCGCGCGCGCAACTCGGCGGAGAAGGCGCCGAGCGCCGGGCTTCGTGCGACGGCTGCGGCGAGGGCGTCTCGAAGCGTCACGACGCCGGACGGCTCAAGCGGGGCGGGGGCGGCGTTGGGGTGCGCAAGGGCGCATGGTGAGAGTGCAAGCGGGAGCAGGAGGGCTAGCAGACGTTGGAGCCCGCGTTGAGCCTTTGCTTTGCTTGATTTTTTTGGTCGCCATGGAATCAGATTCATGGGTCATCCTCATCGAGGGTGCTGCGCCATTGAAACGGGCCGACACCATTGAGGTGTCGGCGGTGTGCCGCGCTTTGCTCGCGCGGGCCGCGTCAGCAGGAACTCAGACGAGCAGGATGACGAAACGAAGACGGGCCAGGACGGTCGGGGAAGTTCGGTGCATCTGGCCGAGGGTGGCCCGGCTCAAAAGCGGAGCGATCTCCTCTCCGAAGACCAGGGGAAGCCAGCCCGACTCGCCGCGCGGCCAGGCCGTGCTGCTTGTCCGCGGGGCACTCTCAAGCGTTACTTTTACGAGCAGTGGCGTATCCGTACAATCGCAGGACTGCCCGGCAATCGACACTTCGTCAGCCCGGGCGTGTTGAAACTCGGCGCAACACTCCTGGGCGAAGGCCGACTCGACACCTTGATGGCCGTCCGCGCCGACGCAGAACACCAGGCCACCGCTTCCTGCCCTGGCCACGAGTGCAAAAGAGAGAATCACCACCGCGGAGGCCAGGGCGGGAGGCGGGAAGCTGCGAGCAGGAGTTCTCATGCCCATCCTGCCCGCGCCTTAGCATGGCACGGATGAGCCAGGTAACCCCGAAATCGACAGGCCCCGGAAGGGTTGTTTGCCGGCGTCCGCCCCGCTCGGCGCGTCACGGACCCTTCAACAGCAGGCCGAGCGGCGGGTGGTAGAGGTTCGTCGCGAGGCGCTCGACGCGCGGGCCCATCGAGACGACGATGCTTGGCGGTGCAAGGCATCCGTGGGCGGCCAAGCATGATTGGAGTCGGACTCCAATCATGCAGCTGGTGAAGATCGGTCGTGTTCCGACCTGATGCGACCTGCCGCCCGTGGCGACCGAAGCGGAGCAGACGGAGGGAACGCGAGCGGCTGCGGGTAGGCCCGCTGCCCGCCTCAGCCGCGCGGCAGGCCGAGCACCTGCTGGGCGATCACTTGACGCTGGATCTCGCTGGTGCCGCCCATGATCGTGTCGGCGCGCGAGAAGAGGTGGAAACGCTGCCAGCGACCCTCCCAGGGGGCGCGCGGCTCGTCGATGGCGAGCAACGCGTCTGGGCCGAGCACGTCCATCGCGAGTGTGCGCACGCTTTGCGAGAGTTCGCTGCCAAAAAGCTTTTCGAGCGAGGTGCGAGGGCCGAGTTGCTCGCCGCGGCCCTCGGCAGTCAAGCTGCGTGTCCCCAGAAGGCGCATCAGCTCGACGCCGATCCAGCCCTCGGCGAGGCGTTGGCGGATCAGCGGGTCGTCGGCGAGGCCGCGCTGCCGCACGAGCGCGGTCAATTGGCGCAGGTCTTCGCGCATGTAGCCGTGGAACATGAAGGCCCACATCGGCCCGCGTTCGTGCGAGAGGATCCCCATCGCGATCTTCCAGCCGGCGCCTTCCGCACCGACCAGATTCTCGCGCGGCACGCGCACGTTTTCGAAGAAGACCTCGTTGAACTCGGCTTCCCCGGTCAACTGGTGGAGTGGCCGCACCGTGATGCCGGGCGTGCGCATATCGACGATCAGCGCCGAGATGCCGGCGTGCTTGCGGACGTCCACATCGGTGCGGGCGAGAAGGAAACAAAAATCGGCTACTTCGGCGATGCTGGTCCAGACTTTTTGCCCATTGACGACCCAATGGTCGCCCTCGAGCACAGCCCGGGTGCGGAGGCCGCCGAGGTCAGAACCGGCACCCGGTTCGGAGAAACCCTGACACCAGAGTTCAAAGCCCGTGCGGATCGGTTCAAGATGGCGGGCCTGCTGCGACAGCGTGCCGTGCGCGATCAGGGCCGGGCCGACCAGATCGAGGCCGACGTGGCCGAGGATGCGCGGCGCGCGGGCGGCCATCAACTCCTGCTGCAGGACGATGCGTTCGCCGAGGGTGGCCTCGCGGCCGTGATACGACGCCGGCCAATCCATCGCGAGATAACGGCCCTCGGCAAGGCGCGCTTGCCAGCGGCGGGCGAGGTCGCGGGTCGCATCGGTCCAGGGCTCCTTGGGGTGCGGGCTGCGCCACGGGTCGGGCAGCTCTCTCGTCAGCCAGCCGCGCAAATCGTCGCGAAAGGCGGTTTCCCTTTGGTTCAGGTCGAAATCCATCGCGCGTTCTCCCCCGGGCGTGAAACTCAAGGCCGGCATCGGGGCAAGCCGTGCGGGAGCGGTTCTGCCGCCCGGCGAGAGGGCCGACTGGGGCTACCTGCGCTCCGTCGCGAGGCGATGGCGGTTCTGCCGCCCGCGAGAGGGCCGACTGGGGCTACCTGCGCTCC
>VFKT01000127.1 GCA_009885395.1 Deltaproteobacteria bacterium
CGGCGGCGCCATCGTTGGGGCGGGGGCCGGCATCCTGGCAGGCACTCTGCTCGGGCTTGGTGAGGCGTTGCTGGTGCTGCTGCTGCCGGGCGAGAGCGCCGAGGCCCAGATTCTTTGGTATGGGCCAGTGTTGTACGGCCTGATTTGTTGCTTGATTGGCACGGCCACAGGCGCCGGACTCGGATTGTTGCCCTTCTCGTCGGGTTTCCGCGACAGGTGGGGGGCGGCACTGGCCTTCCTGGCCGGCGTGCTGCCGCTTGGGCTGGCGGTGACGCTCTTCCGGATTCAGCGTGATCTTTATCTTGAAAAACGGCCTCCGCTGCCGGTGCTCGGCGGCGTTGCGCTGGCGGGCTTTGTGTTGGCGGTGCTTCTGACCCTGATCGTGGCACGGGTCTGGCGGACTCCGATCGGGCACGGCGCCAGACTCTCTGGTCGGGTTCGCCGAGCGGGTGGGGCGGTGGTTTTGTGGTTGGTTGTCGCCCTCGGTGGTGTCGTCGGTGCCGCGATGCTGCTATCCGATGCGGCCCTGCCAGGAGAACTCCGGAGCGAGATCCCCGAGGCGTTGCGTTCGAGGCCAAATGTCGTGCTGGTCATAGTCGATACGCTGCGCGGCGATCATCTCGGCGTCTACGGTGACAAGCGCGGTATCACTCCAAATATCGATGCTGCAGCGCGCGATGGCAGCGTCTACGAGGCTTTTGGCCAATCGTCATGGACCAAGCCCTCGGTCGCGACGATCCTGACCTCGCTCTACGCCACGACACACGGTGCAATGAGCAAATCCTCGGTGTTACCGGACGTCAAAACACTTGCTGACGTGATGCGGACCGAGGGGTATTCAACGGCGGGGTTTGTCTCGAATGTCAACCTTGCTCCCTCTTTCAACTTTCAGCAGGGCTTCGATGAGTATACCTACCTGGCGCCGGAGTATCTGCTCGGGGCCGAGGAATCGTCCTCGAAACTGGTGCTGCATTCGATCGTGCGCAAGGTCTGGTTCTCGGTCAATAAATCGCGTTGGGTCGGGCAACACTACCAGGATTCGCGGGCGGTGAATGCGCTGCTCCTGCCCTGGCTCAACGAGCATAGCGATGACCGCTTTTTTGTTCTGGCCCATTATATGGATCCGCACGATCCGTATTTCGCACACCCCTATGACGGCGAGGGGATCGCCCGAGTCGAGACGCCAAACCCAGCCCCGGAACTCGCCGCCCGGATGCGGGAGCTCTATGCCGGCGAGGTGAAGCATATGGATGAGAGCTTCGGTGCGCTGGTGAAAACACTGCGCGACCTCAACCTCTACGACAACACGCTGATCGTTTTGACTGCCGACCATGGCGAGGAGTTCTACGAACACGGGGGCTGGTGGCACGGCACGACCCTCTACGACGAGCAGCTCGCGGTTCCGCTCGTCGTGAAATGGCCGGCCGGAATGCCTGCCGAGGCCCGACCGGCGGGCGTGGCTCGTCTGCTCGATATTGCCCCGACCATCTTCGTCGCGGCGGGCGCGAAGATTCCCGAGGAATGGCAAGGGGTGGATCTCCGCCCCGGCATCCCCGCAGAGCGCACGGCCTTTGCTGAGCAGGACCACGAGGGCAACGTCCTCACGGCGGCGCGTCGCGGCCGCTGGAAGAGCATCCGCGCCAACGCGGGCAACCCGCGCGGGCTACCAGAAATCGAGCTCTTTGATCTCGAAGTCGATCGCGCCGAGAAAAAGAACCTCGCAGATGCTGAGTCGGCCCAGGTTGCCGAACTCGATCTCGGTCTCGACGAGATCATGGCGGAGGCGGCGAGCGAGGCGGTTGAGAGTGCGGGCGAAGTGAAAATGGACGATGCGACGCGTGACCGATTGCGCGCACTCGGATATATCGAGTAGTCGATACGGGACGCGAAGCGTTCCAAACAGATCACTTCTGCACGGCTGAAGTTTCCTGCTTCTGAATTCCGCTTCTTGATTCTCGGGGGCTTACTAGCGTACCGAAAGAGGAGGGCCGCGATGCATCGTCAGGGATTCCATTTTTTCACCACTTTGTTTGTTCTGTGCTCGGCTCTCGCGGGCTGTGGCAACGTCGCATCGCAACCCGCCACGGCGCTGCCCGCTTCGCGCTGCGGTGGTGGCGATGAGGGCCGGTGCATCGTCCTCGAGCCGAGCCCGCATGATCGGGAAAACATACTGGCGGCGTTGATCGATGCCCGCCCCGGCGATGTGCTTTTCCTGAAAGCCGGCCTCTATCATGTCGATGGCCAGCTCCTGCTTGACGTGCCCGACGTCACGCTGCGCGGCGAAGGCCTGGACCGCACCATTCTCTCGTTCGCGAACCAGACCGACGGCGGCGAGGGTTTGCTGGTCACCGGCGACCGCTTTACCATGACCGATCTGGCGCTTGAAGATGGTCCGGGTGATCTCATCCGCCTGCTCGGCGTCGACGGGGTGCGCTTGACACGGGTGCGCGCCGAATGGACGCAGGGTCCGGCTACCGACAACGGTGCCTACGGCCTCTATCCGGTGCAGTGCAATAATGTGCTAATCGAAGATAGCGTGGTGCGGGGGGCCTCCGACGCGGGGGTCTACGTCGGGCAATCCACGAATATAATCGTTCGTCGCAATACCGTCGAGTACAACGTCGCGGGCATTGAGATCGAGAACTCGACCGGTGCTGACGTTTACGAAAATATCGTCACCAACAATACCGGCGGAGTGCTGGTCTTCAATCTGCCAGGCATTCCGGTGCAAAACGGTCGCGCCACGCGGATCTTCCGCAACCGGATTTTCGTCAACGATACGCCGAACTTCGCCTATCCCGGCAATATCGTTGCCTCGGTACCCGCCGGCACCGGCATCATGCTGATGGCGAACGATGACGTCGAAGTCTTTGACAACGAGCTGCGCGATAACGGCACGGTTGCGGTGTTGACGATCAGTTACAACACCGCCGCCCTGGTCGCTGGGATCAAGCGGCCAGCCGATCCAACCTACGATCCTTATAGCGAGGGGATTCTGATCGCGGACAACGATTTCATCGGGGGTGGCACCAAGCCCGACGCGGCCACCGCCGACTTGATCCGCGGTGTGGCGCCGGTGGTCGGCGATGGGCCGATGCCGCAGGTAATCCTCGACGGCGACATTGACCCGAGCAAGCTCGAAAATGGTATGCTGCCCGCCGCCTTGCGGACCTGCCTGACGGATGAGGCCGCAAGCTTTGTCAATTTAGATATTGGAAATGGCTTCGTCGGTGCCACGACCGATGCCACGGCCGTGCGGTGCTCGCTGGCGAGCTTGCCTGCGATCGTCGTGCCTGGGTCCGAAGTCGAATTGCCGCCGGTCGACCAGCCCGGAGCGCTCGCTCCGACGGTGCAGCTGCCGCTCGGTAACGACGCCAGCGAGAGCCGCTGCACGCCGCCTGCCGGGGAGAAAGCCTGGATCGACGTCGAGGACCTCAGTTGTCAGCTCCTCTCGAGCCATCGTTTCTTCCGCGGCGACGGGGCAAGCCAGCAGCCGAACGGGGACGTCGTGCCCTTTGATGTCGCCACACCACTGTTTTCTGACGAAGCGTGGAAGCACCGCTTCGTCTATCTGCCCGAAGGGACGGCGGCGGTCTACCACGAGACCGCGGCTTTCGATTTCCCGATAGGTAGCGTGCTCATCAAAACCTTCGCCTACCCGCATGACGCTCGCGATCCCGCGCTGGGAGAACGTCTGATCGAAACCCGTCTCCTGGTGCGCCGCGCCGATCGTTGGGTCGGGATCACCTACCGCTGGAACGACGCGCAGACCGAGGCTGTGCTGACGACGGTGGGTGCCGATGTCCCAGTCTCTTGGATTGATGCGACCGGAACTGAACGCAATGTGGCCTTCCATGTACCCAACGTCAATCAGTGTAAAGCTTGCCATTCGGAGACGGGAAGCTCGGGGCCGCTCGGACCCAAGGCGCGCAATCTGAACAAATCTTTCGACTATGCCGACGGCCCGGCCAACCAGCTTGACCATTGGCGCGACCTCGGAATCCTGGCCGGCTCGCCGGGTTCGGAAGCTGCGCCGCCGAGCGTGGTCTACGACGATCCGTCCACGGGTTCGTTGGAGGCCCGGGCGCGCACCTATCTCGATGTCAATTGCGGAAGCTGCCATAGCGCCGAGGGATTGGCGCGGCCGAGCGGGCTTCTCCTGACGGTGCACGAAACCGATCCGAACAAGCTCGGCCTCTGCAAGACGCCGGTCTCGGCAGGGCGCGGCAGTGGTGGGCGCGCTTACGATATCGTCCCGGGCCAACCCGACGAGTCGATTCTGGTCTACCGGATGGCTTCGACCGAGCCGGGCGTGGCGATGCCCGAACTCGGCCGCATGCTGGTGCACGAGGCCGGCGTCGACGTCATCCGCGACTGGATCACAAGCCTGCCGGGGAGCTGCGAGCCTTCGGCGTAGTCGCCTCGCCTCGCCTCGGCCAGCGGCCGCCGGTCAGGCGGGGTTGGACCCGCGGTGGAACCTCGGGCATCGTCGTCGGATGCTGAAGGCACAGACGGACGATCGGCGATGCGTTCTTCGGGGCGGCCAAGCCGCGAGAGCGGCCCGCGTGCGGCGGCGAAAGAGCTACTCGCTCCTGGCCCTGGTGCTTGGCGGCGCCATCAGTTGCGGCGAGGTCGGAAACAGCCCGCCCGCCGTGAGAGCCGCGAGTCTGAACCTCCTGCACGGCCTTTTTTGTCCGGCCGACACCGGACGCTGTCGGCTCGAGGACCGGGTCGATCTCTTCTACGAATTCGTGCGCGAGCGGGGCTGCCCCGAGATCGTGACCTTGCAGGAAGGCACCCGGCCGACCCGCGATCTGCTTCGAGCACAGCTCGCGACGGTCTGCCCACAGCCCTACCAACTCGTGATCGGCGATATTGAAACGCAGCTTGACGATGAAATCGTGCTGACCTCGCTGCCGGTCCTTGCTGTCGAGCAACTCCGGCTTTACGTCAATTTCCGCAAGGTCTTCCTGGTGCGTCTGCAACACCAGACCGGCCCGGTCGATGTCTTCTCGACCCATCTCGCCTCGGGCTCCGATGGAGCGGGGCGGCCGTGCGGTGCCGACTGCCCGGCCGAGTGCGTCGCGGCAGGTGCGACGAACGTGCGCCAATGCCAGAGCGTGCAAGTGGCCAATTGGGTTGCGGCCCGGCATGAGGGCCCAAATCCGGCGCTCGTCCTGGGGGATTTCAACGACCCGCCTGGCAGCTTCGTCTACCGGCAGTTCGTCGGGCGCGGCTGGCCCGACGCTTACCTCGCTGCGGGAAATCCGGAATGCGAACCGTCTTCCGGGCTCGGTTGCACTTCGGGTCGGCAGGACGAGAACCTTTCTTCGCTTGAATCTTCCGTCAATGGCGAAACGGAACGGATCGACTTCGCCTTCGTGGTGCCCGCCGGGCCCGGGGCCGGCTGCGCGGGTCGGATCGTGCCGCCGCACGGCGCGGGCGACCTGCTCGGCACGCGGCTTTTCGCCGACCAATCAAACCCCTTTGCACCTATCTGCGGACCCTTGCCCGAGGCTATCTGCTGGCCCTCGGACCATATCGGCGTGCAGGTGGAACTCGGCTGCGGCTGAAGCCCGGTTGGGTTCCGGGTTCTTCCGGAAGCCCGCCCGGTCACGACCCAAGCTGTTTCAAATCAACTTTCGTCAGGGTCGCCACCGAATGCGTCACCCAGGCCGTGTTGCCGTCGGGCGAAATCGCCAGCGCGCGCGGCTGGCGGCCGATCACCGCCCGGCTCACGACGCTGGCGGTTGCGGTATCGATCGCAACCAATGTGTTTGACTGGAAGCAGGTGACGTAGGCGCGGCTGCCGTCGGGCGAGACGGCGACGCCAAGCGGCTCGGCACCCACCGAGACGGTGGCCCGTACCTGGCGGCTTTGGAGATCAAGTGCGGCAACCGTGCCAGCAAGCGCGTTGGCGACCCAGGCGGTCTGTCCGTCGGGCGAGAGGGCGAGTTGGCCGGGCACCGAACTTTGAAGCGGAATTGGCGTCGCGGCGCTTTTCCCTGTCGCCGCGTCAAGCGTATGAAGGGCCCCGCTGGAGCAGATTCCCGCGCAGCCGACGACGTGCAAGGCGCGACCATCGGGCGAGAGGGCCAGCGAACCCGGATGAAAAGGCAGATTCCGGGCGCGCTGCTTGGCGCCCGACAGGTCGATGATGTGCAGGCGATCAAAACCATTGCCTTGTGTCGGGGCACTGGTGGTCGTAAAGCCGCGCAAACCATCCGGGGAAAGAGCCGCGCCCGGGCGTAGGACCGGGGTACTCGGGCTGCCGATAAAAAGGCGCTGGGACGTCGGTGCGGCACCGAGGTTCAAAATCCAGGCTTGTTGCTGCATCAAATCAGCAGCGACGCCCTGCTTGCCGTCGGCGCTGATCGCCAGCGCGTAGGGCATGCCACCGGTTCTGATCGTCGGCCCGCGCGTGCCGGTTGCCGTGTCGATACTCAGGATGTCGGCTCCCGCGGCCAGCCAGGCCTGCGAGCCGTCGGGCGAGAGCGCGATGCCGGTGGCCCACGTCGGCAGGGGAATGGTGGCCACCACCGCCGGCGAGACCGGGCCGGTTGCCGCTGGACCACCGCCGGCCGCGGAACATCCGGCACAGAGAGCGACCACACTGAGCAGCCGTATTGCCTCGCGCAGACTTATCCGTTTTTCCTTCAGCATCTCACATCAGCCTTGTCTTCGACCCAGCCGGGGCCTCGTTCAGATCCAGAGGGCGAGCACGGCGGCCGTCGCCAAGCCGCCTAGCGCGAGCCACCATTTTGCGAAGCGGTCGCCGCCGTGGGTGAATTCTTCCGCAATGATATCAAGAGCTGCAATATAGATGAAGGTTCCGGCCGCGAGCGCGAGGCACGTCGCAGAGAAAAGTTGGCCGCCTGGTCCGGAGAACGTGGTGGCGGCACCGCCCGCCAGAATACCGACTGGCGTCGAGAGACCCCAGAGGAGCACCAAGCCGACAGCCTGACGCGACGGGACGGCGTTGCGGGCGAGGCTGACCCCAAGAGCAAGGCCTTCGGTTGTTTTATGCGCGACGATCGCAACGAAAATCGGTAACGCGGCGGCCAGGTTCGACTGGCTTCCAAGCGCCAGACCGGAGAGCAACGAATGCACCAGGAGCGCCACCAGCAAGGTGTAGACCCAGCCCCCGGAACGGTTGGCGTGGGCGCCGAGTTCGGCGGCGAGTTCGCCCCGACCGTGTTCGATACCTTCGATAACCCCGTGTTCGTGCGGACTGAGTGGGACGTGCTCGAAGAAGAGAATCAGCAGAAATGCCGTCGCTGCCAAAAGTGGCGCCATTGGGTAGCCCGGGACAAGCACGCGCCATTCCGCCTCGGCTTCGGGCATCATGTGGATCAGCGCGATGCCGAGGAAGAGCCCGGCCGCCCAGGCGTTCGCCAGCGCGAGGCCGCGCGGCGAGAGGCTCGCGTTGCGGCCGAGCGGTGGCAACCCGCCAAGGAGGCCGGCCACCAATACCAGGGCCGCAAAGAGGATTCGTGCGAGGTCCATGCTCTCCGTCTACCGAGCCCGGCCGAAGCAGCCGTGCCGCGCTGCTATGGCATGCGTCGGGCTCGCGAGCGATGGTCTCAGTTCCCGGCGGTTCGCTTGGCGAGGGCCGCGACCCGCTTCGGCGCGATCAACTCGAACGACTCCTGGACCAACTCGGCCACTTCCTTCCAATCCACCCCGCGTCCGAGATGGATGCCAATCCAGCCCCTGGGCCCGACGTAGGGCGGTACGAAGAAACGATCCGGGTCGGATTCGACCAGCAGGGACTGGGCGCCGAACGGGGCTTTCAACCAGATTGCGATCTGGCCGTTGCCGTGGTGGTCGTCGACGAACATCGCGAACATTTTCTTGTCGAGAATGCGGAAGGTCGCGGTGTCCCAGGCTTCCTTCTCGGTCGTCTCGGGCAGGGACAGACAGATTTTGCGAACACGCCGCAGCGCGGCCTCCCTGTCCCGAGACGCCATGACCCTCTCAGGGTGTCCAATCGCAACGGGGGAAGTCCGGATCGCCGTCTTCGTAGCCAAAGCAGATTTCTTCAAGAGTGGCTTGCGGGAATTGATCCGCGGCTGCGCAGCGGCCATTCAGACAGACACCCCAATCATAGAGACATTCGCAGCAGCCCGGTTCGAACGCATCGACTGGGCAGACGGGTTCCTGAAGTTCGCCGCAATAGGTGGCACTGCAGTCGATCGTATGATCAAGAGGGCGGTCGCAATCGAAATCGCTCTCGCAGGGGCAATCGCATTGCGAACCGTCGAAGCGACACTCGGCCGTGCAACTGAGTGAGCCGCTGCAGTTATCGGAGCCACCGAAGAGCGTTTCGCAGTCTTCGGCATCAAGGTTCTGACCGTCGCATTCTTCACCTTGATCCCAATCGACCTCGCCATTGCCACAGAGCGGACCGGCCGTGGGCCTTGGTGTCGGGCCCACAGTCGGGAGGGGGGTCGGCGTCGGGCCAATGGGCGTCGGTGTCGCATTGGCAGGCGTCGGCGTCGGGCCAATGGGCGTCGGCGTGGCAGCGCCCGGCGTCGGCGTGGGGATGAAGGGCGAAGGGCTGGGCGTCGCAGCGGGCTCAGGCGTCGGGCCGCTGGTGGGTGCGAGCTCGTCGATTACAAAATTTTGGCGGGCCTCGTCCCAGATCACCCAGACATCCTCACTCGGGCCGGGGAAGCCGGGGAGGCGGTAGCGGCCCCAGAGGCCACGAAGGAAGTTTGAACCGAGCGTGGTGACCCGGAAGGTGGAGGTATCGAAGAGCATGCCGTTCGCATAGGCGACCGCGACGTGCTCTCCGGGGCCGAAAAGATTCGCGTTCCAGAGCACACCGAAGCCGTTATCGGCATCCCCACAGACGCTTGCGGTATCGTTTCTTGGGGTACCCGAGGCGGCCAGGATGCGCGGCCCGCCATCAATTGAGATTTCGATCGGCAGCGCGGCCGCATCGCAATGCCAACCCGAGAAAAGGATCACTCCGGATTGGTACGACGCCTCGCCCGGGTTCTCCAGGATGCCCGCGAGCATTTCTTCAGCCGCGAGGCCGGAGGGGCCGGCAACGGCCAGAGCCGCGCCCGCATCGCGTTGCGCCGTCGAAGCGGCTGCGCCCCGAGCAGCAAAATTAGAGATTGCGAAGTTTTGCCCTGCTTCTTGCCAGATCACATCGACCGAGTCGCTATCCGTCGGGAAACCCTCAAGTTGGAAGGTGCCTTCGAGGCCGCGTGCAAAGGCGCTGCCGAGCGTGGTGACCGTGAAGCTGCGTGAACCGAAAGCCACGCCGTCGGCGCGCGCCACGGCGGTATGCGGGCCGGCACCGAGCAAGGCGAAATTCCAAAGCGCACCAAAACCGTTATTGCTGTCGCCGCAACTCGCCGTGGTATCGGCGCGTGGCGTCCCGGCGGCGGCCGGGATCACGGTAATACCGTCGATTACGATTTCAATCGAGGCCGTCTCGGCGTCGCAATGCCAGCCCGAGAGGATGCCGATGCCACTTTGCGTACTGGCCGGCCCCGGGTTTTCGAAGATGCCCAGCTCGCTCGCCCCCGTCGGGCTGGCCGCAAGCAGGCCGAGGACAGCGGTGGTGGCGAGGGCGAACAGGCCTGGCTTGCACCTTGGCCGCGGGCGGGTGCGGTCGGTGGAGCGATTTTTCATGGGCATCGTTTGTTTTCTCCTGATCGGACTGAGGGCCAGTTGACCGGAAATAGAGACGAGGAACAACCGGCTTTATTCGGTCCCGGCTGCAAGTGGCGGATCATCATGGCTCGCGACGCGGTGGCAAAACCGCTCGCCCGCCGAGCAAGGGGGTCGAGGACGTCCTTGCCGCTGCCCGCGGCAGACCCACGCCAAGCCTCCCGGCAGGCCGCAACGCCATATCGCCGCGTTTCAAGGCAGCACCGGGGTGCAAAGCGGGTCGTCGAACAGGGCCCCCGAGGCGAGGGTAAGGCCCTGGGCGGCGTTTTGCCAATGGAAGCAGGCGTCGTCGCAGATGAACTGCTGGCTGTCGCTGCGGCGGGTGATGCGCACCCCGAAGCAGCAGATCAGGTTCGGATCATCGAGGTCGCTCTCGCAAAAGCCCTCGGCGTCGTTGTCGAAATCGACTGCGGAGAGGAAAGTTGCCGCATCGAAGCGGTGGCTGGTGCAGGTCGAAGAGATCTGGGTGGTCTCGCCGGTGGCACTGGTGATCGCCACGCTGAAGGTATGTTCGCCGGGCTCCAGGAGCTGGAAATTGTAGCTTCCCGAAAAGCCGGTGCGGGAAGGTGCGCCGGGCTGGGAGGCCTGCACATCGCCACGCGAGGAGCAGCACGGGACCTCGATCCCGGCTCCGCCGTCCACCGTGACGGTGAAGGGCTGCACCAGGGCGGCGCCGGTATCACTATAGGCCCAGCCGCGGACGTTGCCGATGCCCGCGCAATCGCCTTGCGCCACGGGCTCCTCAAGGACGCCGACGATGGAGGCAAACGCCGGTGTGGACCCGAGGCAGAGCGGGGTCAGGCAGGCGGCAAGCGCAAGCCGCAGCCAAGAAGTTCCAATCGATTCCATGGAAAACCCTCCTCCGAACTCCGTCGGCCGAAACCAATGCGATCTTGAGGGATGAGCCAAGGCACCGCAAGCCGCCCGGGTTGGGAACTCCGGCTCAGGCCAGCCGAATCGGTCGGACGGAGGCCGAGGCACGGAGGGGCTGCGGCACGGCCGCCTCGACGGCTCGAGGTGGCGATTCCGGCCGGTACCTTCTTGCCGAGGCTTTGCGCTTCCCGGTTGGCGTCGCGTTCTGCTCGACGATGGCGAGACCCTCGGCCCGACTCGGCCCGGCGAAGCCCGCGCGCTTTCGCCCCGTAAACAGCGATTCGGCAAAATGCGGCAGCACGCCCAGCAGGAACTCCGGCGTGAAGAGGCTCGTCCGGGGGTCATCGAGCATATTCATCACCCGCATCACGGTGCGGTAGATCTGGGCATCAGACCGCATGGCGGGTTCGAGGCCCATTTCGAAGAACATCCCGCCCAGCCAGACCAAGGTTTTTCGTGCTTCTTCAAGCGGCGAGAGGAGGCGGCTGAGCAGGCTCTCGTCTGCCCCCTCCGCCACGGCGTTGCGTTGTCGGCGCGCCTCGGCTCCAAAGCGATCGGCCCGCGCTGCGGCGTCCCAGAAGGGCTCGACCTCGTCGGCGATGCTCTTGGCATAGGCACGACCGGCGCCGCGATCATCGTTGGGAAAGGCGGCCAGGGCATCATCGAGCAAAGTGGCCGAGAGCAAGGCCGAGGTCACACCCCGGCCATAGATCGGATTCGAGTGGCAAAGCGCGTCGCCCAGCGCGAAGAAGCCGGACGGGCGGGTGTTGCCAAATCGGCGTGCGACATTCTTGAGGCCGCCCATCACCAGAACCGGTGTCGAGGGGCCGTCAAGCGGCTGCGAAACCCGCGGCTCACGCCAGGGCGCAATCGAGGGGAAAGCCGCGAGCATGGCCTCGAAGACCGCCGGTTCGGAGAGCTTCTTCAGCGGCTGGTCCTCGATTCCTGTCCCGACCGTGATCGAGAAGGTTCCGTTGTCGCCGGGGAACGTCGCCAGCTTGATCCAGCCCATATCGCCGCCGACGAGGCCGGTGGAGAGGCCGCGCGGGGGCGGCCCGATCAAGCGGTAGAATCGAGTGAAGTAGAAGATACCTGTCGGAATCGTCTCGACCTCGGGCGGGGGCGCACCGAGGTCGACGAGCCAATCGGCTGTGACAGCACGGCGGCCGCTGGCATCGATGACGATTGCCGCCCGAGTGTTTTTCTCGGGCCCCGTGGCTGCGGCCGTGGCGTGCGTCCGCCAGCGGATTCCTGCCTTCTCTGGTGCCTCGGAAGGGCTCGCGGCGAGTTCGCGAAAGCGCAGGCCCCGGATATGGGCCGGCTCTCCGGTAGCGGGCTTCGGCGCCTCCCCGATCAGCCCGGTGACCAGCACGCCTTCGCGGATCTCGATCCGAGGTTCGCGCCTTGCCGCTGTGAGCAAAGCCCATTCGAGGGCGGCGCGGCGGTAGGCCAAGAGCACCAATTCGCCGTCGCCCTTCTGCCGGGGACCAAGCTCGAGTTCGGGTGGAGCCGCTACTGTCAGGGGAATCTCGATTGCACCCGCGGTGCGCAGCAGGCTGAGCAGATCGGGAAACCGCTCCCGCATCAGCATGGTCAGGCGGGCGAGGAAAATGTGGGAGTGCCGGAACTGCTGCACGCCTTGGCGGTCCCAGGTGGAGAAGGCTTCGTCGGGACCAGCTACCGGAGGCCTGCAGTCGCGTTCATGGACGACCACGCGGTACCCACGTCGCGCGAGCAGGAGGGCCATGCCGAGTCCGGCGATGCTGCCGCCGATGATGGCGACTTTCAGCTGCTTTGGTCGGTTCTTTTGCATGGTCGAGCCACTACCCTACCACCGGCGCGGGCCACTTTCAGGGCGGGGCCTTGTCGGCGCTCAGTCGGGGCGAAATCGCAGCCGGAGCATTTCGCCGTAATGCAGCAACCGGCCACGCGCGCGGTACTGGAGTTCCCGGTTCCGGAGCAGCGTGTGCATCGCCAACGCCAGCCCGGCCATCGCGAGATTCGGCAGGATGCTCAGCAGCAGCGAATTTTGTTTGTGGACGTAGCGGCTGCGGCCGACCTTGCGATGGAACTCCCGGAAATAATCGTCAGTCAGCGAGGCCGGGTCTATTTGATGCGTGACGACAGCTCCCGGAATGAAATCGATCCGGCCGCCAAGCGCCCGGATCCGGCCCGAGAGTTCGAAATCTTCGCTATGCCCCGAGGCCCCGGGCCCGAGGCGAACGTCGAAGCCGCCGACCACGGCCAGCGTATGGCGGCGCAACGCGATATTGACCCCGATCAAGCGTGAGCGGGCATCCTCGGCAGGGCGATCGATCCGCACCAGCGTGCCGTAGTGTTCGAGTCGGGTCCGCAGTAGTGGGTCGTTTTCTGCCTCGGCTGGCCAGAGGACCGCACCCTGTGCGGCGACGCAATCGTTGCCCGCGAAATGCTGCCAGATTTCAATAAGCCAGCGAGGTTCCGGCAGCACGTCGTCGTCAAGGAAGGCCAGCACTTCGCCGCGCGACGCGGCGATGGCGGCATTCAGGGCTCTTGATTTGCCGCGTTCGAGCACCTGCAGGATGACCCGGCCGGGCCCGCCGAGATGCCACTCGCCGAGGAGGCGAGGCGTCTCATCCTCGGAGGCGTTGTCGGCGATCACGATTTCGTAGGGGACGCCGGGCGGGGCGAGGCGATCGAAACTTGCCAGCAAGGGACGCAGAGATGCGGCGCGGTTGCGGGTCGAGACGATCACCGAAACCGTGGCGACCGGTGGGCTCACGGCGGCGCCCCGGCCGTCGGCTCGGCCTGCTCGGCGGGCGCTGGCTTGGATCTTCGAGCTTGTCTCGCGCTGCCGCGCGCGGCTCGTGGGGCGGCAAAGGCAGCAGCACCCCCTTTGCGCGGGTCGCCGGCACCACTGGCTGGTTTGCCCGGGCGCGCGACGGCCACCGAGACCGAGGCGACAGCCGGGATCTCCGTGATCGCATGGCCCAGCCGTTCGAGCGCACGGCGGTCAATATCGCGAATCTCTGGTTCGACCAGCAACGTGTTGGGCTGCCATTGGTGGTGGATGCGCGGCGCCAGGACGGCTTGCTCTGCCGTGGCGTGCCGGTCGAGGACGGCGCTCAGAACCTGCAAGGTTGCGCTGATGATCAGCGGACCACCCGAGCCGCCGAGCGCGACGCTGGCGCGGCCATTTTCGATCACCAGGGTCGGCGTCATGCTGGAGACGGGACGCTTGCCCGGGGCGATCCGGTTGGTCTTCCCGGGCGCGAGCCCGAAGAGATTCGGTGCGGGGAAGGTGAAATCATCCATCTCGTTATTTAAAATGACGCCCGTATCAGCAACCCCGACGAAGGCACCGAAGGCGGTGTTGATCGTCGTGGTCAGGGCGACGCCGCTGCCATCGGCCGCGAGCACCGAGACTTGCGCTGTGCCGGCGTCGCGCGCCGCATTGCCAGAACCTTGATACGCCTCGGGCGGGAAGGTGCGAAAACTCCGTATTTGGCGCGCAATTTTGGCGGCTGTCGGAAACGGGCTCGGCTGGTCGAAGGCGGGATCGCCGGCGGCTGCCGCGCGGTGGGCGAATCCATGTTTGAGAATTTCGGCGAGGAGGTGCATCGAGGTTGGCGTGGCGGCGCCGAGCGCCTTCAAGTCGTGGCCTTCGAGCACGTCGAGCGCCAGCAGCAGCGTTGGTCCGCCGCTGCTCGGTAGCGGCATGGTCAGAATTCGCGCGTCGCGGTAGCTGCTGGAAAGCGGTTTCCGCCAGACGGGTCTGTAGGCCTTGAGATCGGCGGTGGTGAGGACACCGCCCTGCGCCAGGGCGGCCTCGGCGAGGGCCTCTGCACGGGCGCCGGAATAGAAAGCCGAGGGGCCTTGCTGCGCGATCGCCTCGAGTGTCGTTGCGAGTTCCGGCTGGCGCAGGCGCTCGCCGGCCTTGGGGGCCGTGCCGTCGGCCTTGAGAAAAGTCTGGCTCAGCGCCGGATCGCCAGCCAGCGCGTCGCGGTGTTGCGCAATCGCCCGGGCCAGGTGGGGCGATATCGCAAAACCGTCACGCGCCAAACGCAGCGCCGGCATGACGACGCTTTTCCACGGCAGGCGACCGAAGCGGCGATGCGCGGCGAAAAGCCCGGCCACCTCACCCGGCACGCCCACGGCGAGGCCACCGCGACGGCTGCGTGCGGGCTCGTACTGGCCATCAATCTCAAAGAGTATCGGCGCAATCGCCGCCGGCGCGGTCTCGCGATAATCGAGTGCATAGCCGCGTTGTTCGTCGGCATTCCACACCACCATGAAACCGCCGCCACCCAACCCGCACGACGTGGAATGGACGACGCAGACGGCGAGCGAACTGGCGATGGCGGCATCGACCGCACTGCCGCCGGCGGCAAGCATCTCTGCACCCGCGCTGGCGGCGGCGGGGCTCTCGGTCGCCACCACGCCGGCGCTGCTGGCGAAGCCTGTGTCGGAGGCCGTCGTGGCAGAGGTGGCCGTGGTCGCCTGAACGGGCAAGGCTGTCGCGAGCTGTAACGCCGCCATTGTGGCCATGGACCAGAGCAAGACGATCGGTCGGTTGCGGTCGCGAGGGGACGCAGCCCGGCCCTGCCGAGCGGCCATCGGCTTGCTGGTGGTTCCGATCGGGAGGGAGCGGTGCGACATCGTTATAAGGTTCGTTCGGCAGGGCGCCGTGGCGTTCTCAGCTCGTCTCGCCTTAGCAGGGGATAGGGGCGTCACCAGCGCTCGGCGAAGGCCTTTGGAGTTCGCGCCCGACGCGGCGCACGTGCTAGCGGGCGCCCGGTGCGCGCGGCCTCGGAAAAGGATTTCTACCTCGAGGAGTTTCGCGCTCGAACGCTGCTGGTTGGCGTTGATCGAGAGCAGATTTCGACCGCGCCACGGCGCCGGCGGCTGTCTGCCGTGCTCACGGATCTGCTGGCGGGCGGCGCCCGGGTCGTGCTCGTGCTTGGCAGCGATCGGTCGACCGATGTGGCTGCGGTGCGAGCCTGGCTTGGCCTGCCCATGCCGCGTCGGCGAAAAGCGGCCGGGCTGACGACGGAACGCCGGCGGCGGGGCGACGTTTTGCGCTGGAAGGGTGGGGCGCTTGAGATGGCGCAGGCGGCGTGGTCCGTGCTGCGGGCGCGGCCCCTTTGCGTGGTGGTTGGTCGCCAGCAAGCTCTCGAATTGGCGACGGGACTGGCCGGCGCCCTGCGCGTACATAAACTAATCTTGCTAAACCCGGAAGGAGGCCTGAAGGATCGGAGCGGGAACCCGGTCTCCTACCTCGATGGGGAACGACTCTCGGTTCTGTTGCGTGGCGGCGCAGCCGAGTTCCAGGGTCTGGGGGCCCGGCGTGAAGGCATCGCCGCAATCGCGCGCGCTCTTGATGTCGGAGTAGCCTCGGCGAATCTTTGCAAAGTCGAAGATCTGGCCCCGGAACTTTTCACCTACACGGGTGCCGGTACGTTCTTCTCATTGGATGACCATTGCCAGATTCGGCGACTTTGCGTCGACGATTTTCCCGAGGTCGAACGTTTGCTGCTCCGCGGCCAGGAGGAAGGTCTCCTCAAATCGCGAAGCGCCGAGGAGGTCGGCGAGATTCTGCTTGATGGTTACGGCGCCTGGATCGGGGGCCGGCATCTGGCGGGCGTCGCCGCTCTCCACCGCGCGCCCTATGCCGCCTGGCGCACGGCCGAGATCAGTGGCCTCTACGGCATCACGCGCTTCCAGGGCGAAGGCGTCGGCCAGCGGCTGGTCCGTTTCCTTGTTGCCGAGGCGCGAAGGGAAGGGCTGGTGGATTTATTCGCCGTCACCACGGTCGAACACGCGGCTGATTTCTTCTTGCGCTGCGGTTTCGAGGAAACCGTGGTCGATGCTCTGCCGCCGCCGAAATGGGCGCGTTACGAGGAAACCCGCCGAGCGCGCGTGCGGGCGTTCCGGGTCCAGGTTGCGGCTCCCTGAGCCGGTCGCGCTGACAAGCTCAGGGAGCCTTATCTGTTCAGGCCAGGCCGAGCAGGGGCCGCAGACGAAGTGCGAGCGCGCCGTCGCCGAGGACGCGGATCCGACTATCCAAAAATGCAATATATGGTTTGAGCTCAGCCCGCAGCAGAAGACAGAGGTCGTCGACGCTTGCTTCGATCTGCACATCGGAGGCATAGGGGCGTCCGGCCCGCGTCTCGATCTTTCCTTCGCGGAGGCTGATGTGAAAGGCGCCGCCCTGAGCGCCGCTCAAGACCAGCAGCACGGTGGCGCGCAGGCCCAGCGTCGTCTCGGGATCGAAGCGCCGGCCGATCTCGTCGAGGGCCCATTGGGCCGTGCAGGGGTCTGCCATGTTTTGCAGCTGTAGCATGACTGAGAGTCTTGCGTTCGGGCGCATGGAGACAGGGGTCGCCGAAGGCGAGTCTCCGGGTATGGCTTCCGTCCCGATGCTCGTGCTCGTGCGTGGTGCACCTCTCTATCCGGCCGTGCTCGAATCGATTCCCGACCCGCCCGAATGTCTTTGGGTGCGGGGACGGCTCGATTTGCTGCGCGAACTTGGCGCCGGTCTCGCCGTGGCGGTGGTCGGATCGCGCGATGCCTCGGCCTATGGGATCTCTGTCGCAGGCCGTTTCGGCGCCGGTCTGGCGAGTCTCGGGGTCACGGTCGTCAGTGGCCTCGCCCGTGGCATCGACGCGGCCGCGCATCGGGCGGCTTTGATCGCCGGCGGGCCGACCGCGGCGGTTCTCGCCACCGGGATCGACCGCGTCTACCCGGCGGAGCATCGCGATCTTGCCGAGCGGATTGCCGCCGAGGGGCTTCTGCTTACCGAATTCCCTCCCGGCACGCCGCCGCTGCGCCACCATTTCGTGCGGCGCAATCGGCTGATCAGTGGACTCTCGTTGGCGGTGGTGGTGGTCGAAGCGGCCGAACGCAGTGGCGCGCTGATGACGGCGCGGCTGGCCGGCGAGCAGGGCCGCGAGGTCTTTGCCGTGCCCGGCCCGGCTGGGGCGGGACGTTCGGCTGGCCCGCATCGGCTTTTGCGGGAGGGGGCTGGCCTGGTCGAATCGGTGAAAGATCTGGTGCAGGCCCTGCCCCCGCTGGCCCTGCTCGCGCGCCCGGTTTCGCCGGGTCGCATGGCCCCACGCGGAGAGCCGGGCGAGGGCAAAGCGGCGTTGCCCGAACCCTCCAGCCGTGCCGTCGAGATCCTCCGCGCGCTCGAGGAACTGCCGCGCAGCCTCGATGAACTGGTCGAGATCCTGGGCCGGCCTGTTTGGGAAATCTCCAGGGAAATCAGCTGCTTGGAGGTCCATGGTCGCGTCTCGCGAGGGCCGGCGGGACGCTTCATACGCGGCGGGTTTTAGCCGCCGAAGCGGGCCGGCGGTTGACCTCACGGCCAATGGCTCGCTAGCCCACTCGCCCGAGGTCGGCATTAATGGCGAAGAATCTGATCGTGGTCGAGTCCCCCGCCAAGGCGAGGACTCTGCAGAAATACCTGGGGCGCGGCTACAAGGTCTGCGCTTCGGTCGGGCATATCCTCGACCTCCCCAAGAGCAAACTCGGGGTCGATATCGAGAAGGATTTCGAGCCGCAGTACCAGGTCATCAAAGGCAAAGCCTCGATAGTGGCTGAGCTGCGCAAGGCCGCTAAGGACGCCGAGATGGTCTATCTCGCCCCCGATCCGGACCGCGAGGGCGAGGCGATCGCCTGGCATATCGCCGATCGGATCGGAGTTCCGCCCGAGCGCATGAAGCGGGTTCTCTTCCACGAGATCACCAAAGATGCGGTCAAAAAGGCGCTTGCAAACCCCTGTGAGCTGGACCGCAATCGCTACGACGCCCAGCAGGCCCGCCGCGTGCTGGATCGTCTGGTCGGCTACCAGGTTTCGCCGCTGCTCTGGAAAAAAGTCCGCCGCGGTCTCTCGGCCGGCCGTGTGCAGTCGGTCGCCGTGCGCATCGTGGTTGAGCGTGAGCGCCTGATCGAGGCCTTTCAAACCGTCGAGTACTGGTCGGTCACGGCCCGCGTGCGGGGCGATGTCGCGCCTGATTTCGATGCCCGACTGGTCGAAATCGGCGGTCAGCGGCTCGACCCGAAGGGATTTCGGCTCGAGAACGAAGCGCAGGCTTTGCGTGCGGTCGAGGTGGCTCGCCAAGGTCCGTGGCAGGTCGGGCGCGTCGAGACCAAAGAACGTCGACGCAACCCGCAGCCGCCCTTCATCACATCCCGGCTCCAGCAGGAGGCTTCGCGCAAGCTTTCCTACAACCCGCGTCGAACCATGGGTTGCGCCCAGCGTCTTTACGAAGGTGTCGAGATCGGTTCGGAAGGGCTGGTCGGTTTGATCACCTATATGCGGACCGATTCCACCCGCGTCTCACCAGAAGCACAGGCCGCCGCGCGTGAGCTGATCACGAGCCGCTACGGAGCGCGCTATGTGCCCGAGCGCCCGCCCATCTACAAGGCCCGTAAACAAGCACAGGATGCCCATGAGGCGATCCGCCCAACTTCGGTCGATCGAACTCCCGAGGTGGTGCAGCCTTTCCTCGAGCCCGACGAGTTCAAGCTCTACCAGCTGATCTGGAATCGCTTTGTCGCCAGTCAGATGGCGCCGGCCCTCTTCGACCAGACCGCCGCCGATTTCCCGATCGGCGAGCATCTCTTCCGCGCCAACGGGCAGGTGACCAGATTCGACGGCTTCATGCGGGTTTATACCGAAGGGGTCGACGACAAGCCGAAAGATAGCGTGGTCGACGAGGCCGAAGCCGGTTCCGACGAAGATCGCGCGCTGCCGCCACTTCGGCAAGGTCAGAACTGCAAGCTTCTCGGCGTCGAGCCGGCGCAGCATTTCACCCAGCCGCCGCCCCGCTTCAACCAGGCCACATTGATCAAGGAACTCGAAGAAAAGGGCATTGGCCGTCCCTCGACCTACGCCAGCATCATGGGGACGATCCTCGAGAAGGAGTATTGCTCCGAGGACGAAAGTCGTCGTCTGCACCCGACCGAATTGGGTACGCTGGTCAACGGCCTGCTGGTCGATGCCTTCCCCGATGTCTTCGATATCGCCTTCACCGCCGGGATGGAGGAAATCCTCGACAAGGTCGAGGAGGGTGAGGAAACCTGGGTGAACGCCACCCGCCGTTTCTATGAGCCCTTCGCCAAGGATCTGGAGCTGGCCGATGAGCGCATGCCCGATCTCAAGACGAGGAAGATCGAGACCGATCTGAAATGCGAACTCGATGCCGCTCCGATGGTCATCCGCTGGGGGCGGCGCGGCGAATTCCTCACCTGTGAGAACTACCCGGAGTGTCGCAACTCGAAAAATTTCACGCGCGCCGAGGATGGCACGATCGTGGCGGCCGTGGCCGAGACGGTCGACCGCGTTTGTCCGGAGTGCAGCAAGCCGATGCAGATCCGCTTCGGACGTTTCGGCAAATTCGTCGGTTGTACGGGCTACCCGGAGTGCAAACAGGTTCAGCCCTTCAAGCTGCCCGAGCCGATCGGCCTCAAATGCCCGGACTGCGGCGTGGGCGAGGTGGTTGCCAAGAATACCCGCCGTCGCAAGATCTTTTACGGCTGCCAGCGCTACCCCAAATGTGAATTCAGCACCTGGGACAAGCCGATCCCCGAACCCTGCCCTTTGTGCAATTCGCCCTACGTGATCGAGAAGGTGACGAAAAAGGCTGGCACCGAACGGCTTTGTCCGAAGGCGGAATGCACCTGGCGGGAAGCGGTCGATACGCCGGTGGCCGAGCCGGCGGCCGTGTCGGCGCCGAGCTGAGGGCTGGCCGCCGCGCCGAGGGCTGGCCGCCGCGCCGAGGGCTGGCCGCCGCGCCGAGGGCTGGCCGCCGCGCGGCATCGGGCGGGTTCGCCCGGCGTGTCTGGCCTTTGGCTTCCGATCCTTCGACGAGCGTGTGAGCGGGTACAGGTTTCCCGCGCGAGACGCGCAAGCTAGGGTCGGCGACGATGCCGCAACGGGTCAAGGTGATTGGGGGAGGGCTCGCCGGCTGCGAGGCCGCATGGCAACTCGCGCAGCGCGGTGTGGAGGTCGACCTCTACGAGATGCGGCCGCAGCGATCCACCGAGGCACACGAGACCGATCGACTCGCCGAGCTTGTTTGCTCAAACAGCTTTCGCAGTTGCGAACATACGACAGCCATCGGCCTGCTCAAGGATGAATTGCGAGCGCTCGGTTCCTTGGTGATGACGATTGCCGACCACCACCGCGTCCCCGCCGGATCGTCGCTTGCCGTCGACCGCGATGGCTTTGCTGCCGCCATGACCGCGGCGATCGAGGGCTGCAAGGCGATTCGTCTGCATCGCGAAGAAATGGACGAGATCCCCGACGGATTGGTCATCCTGGCAACCGGGCCGTTGACCTCGGCCGCCCTGGCCTCGCGTCTGGAGCAGGCCTTTGGCGGGGGACGGCTCTATTTCTACGACGCGATCGCGCCGATCGTGACCGCCGACTCGATCGATTTCGACATCGCCTGGCGCGCGTCCCGTTGGGGCAAGGGGGGCGACGATTATATCAACTGCCCACTCGATAAAGAAGGCTACGAAACGTTTATTGACGAGGTGCTTGCCGCCGAAAAAGTGCCCTTGCACAGCTTCGAGCGTTGCGTCCATTTTGAGGGTTGCCTGCCGATCGAAGAGATGGCGGCAAGGGGCCGCCAGACGCTCGCCTTCGGGCCGCTGAAGCCGGTTGGCCTCGAGGATCCGCGTACTCCCGGCCGGCGCTCGGCGGCCGTGGTGCAGTTGCGCCAGGACGATCGCGAGGGTCGCCTCTACAATATGGTCGGCTTTCAGACCAAGATGACCCACCCCGAACAACGGCGGATCTTCCGCACCATTCCGGGTCTGCAAAATGCTGAATTTGTGCGACTCGGCAGTCTGCATCGCAATACCTTCGTCGAATCGCCGCGCCTGCTTCGTCCGACGCTCCAGACCCGGCTGCGCGACGATCTCCTGCTCGCCGGGCAATTGATCGGGGTCGAGGGCTATCTCGAATCGACCAGTGCCGGTTGGCTAGCCGGGATCAACGCCGCCCGCCTGGCCTGCGGCCTTCCGACGGTCGAGGCCCCGGCCTCCACCTCGTTGGGCTCGCTGATGCGCTATGTGACGGAGCCCACGCGGCGCGAGTTTCAGCCGGTCAATGCCAATTACGGGCTTTTCCCGCCGCTCGTGGGCCGCACCCGGCGCGGTCGCGAACGTCGGCTAGAGTACGCGCGGCGGGCGCTGGTGGATCTGGAGCCTTTTCGCGACGCGGCTCTCCAGGGCCTGCCGGACGCGGCTTAGGCACGACCGGTTCGAGGTGGGACCTGGCGTGGCATCGACTGAATTGGGCGCTTTGGCCGAGCGACTCTGCGCGGATCCCGAAGCCGCGCTCGCGCAGGCGTCAAGGCTGAGCGGCGGCCTCGAAGGCCTCGCCCTGGCAGCGCTTCCGGTGCAGGCAGCAACGTTGGTCTTGCTCGGCGGCAGCCACCATCTGGCCCGGTTGCTGATCCAGAAACCTGATTGGCTCGACTGGATCGAAACAGCGATCAGGGGTTCTGCAGAGCGACCGATCCTCGATCGGAAGGCTTTTCTCGCGGCCAGCGATCTGGACGCGGGACGGCTGCTGCGGCGTTGGCGCTCGCGCAGGATGCTTCGCCTGGGCGCGCGTGATCTCTGGGGCTTGGCGCCGCTCGACGAAACGCTGATCGAACTCACTTCGTTGGCGGAAAGTGCCATCGACCTGGCCACTCTGCGCGCGCGGATCGAGGTGGCGCGTGAGTATGGGGATTTGACAGATGCCGCAGGTCGGGAAGGCCGCTTTGTCGTGCTCGGCCTGGGCAAGCTGGGCGCGGCAGAGCTCAATTACAGCTCCGACGTCGATCTTGTTTATGTCTATGAGAGCGTTGTGGCGGAGAGTCGCGGCGGTCGAAGGGGCTCGCTTGGGGCGTTGGCCTGGTTCACGCGTGTGGCCGAGCGCATCACCCGCCTGCTGGCCGAGGTCACGGACGAAGGCTTTGTTTTTCGTGTGGACCTGAGGCTCAGGCCGGATGGGCGAAATGGTCCGATCACGACGTCTCTGCTCGGCACCCTGCAATATTACGAGAGGTCGGGCGAGACCTGGGAGCGCACGGCACTTTTCAAGGCACGACCGGTTGGAGGCGATTTCGAGCTTGGGGCAGAGCTGCTTCGGGAGCTCGAACCCTTCATCCATCGCCGGACGCTTGACTTCGCCATGATCGAAGAGCTCGAGCGGATGAAGACCCGTGTCGAGCGCGAGGTCAGCGGGCCCAACGCCGAACGCAACGTGAAGCTTGGCCCAGGCGGCATTCGCGAGGTTGAATTTTTTGCACAATCTTTCGCCATGGTGCACGGCGGCCGCGACCCTCGAATGCGCGAGCGTTCGACGCTGCGGCTGCTCGAAACGCTGGTGAGTACGGGACGGATCGGGGAGGCCGAAGGTCAGGGACTGGCCCAGGCGTACCGCTGGTTGCGACGGGTCGAACACGCGCTGCAGATCGACGAGGATAGGCAACTTCATACGCTGCCGATCGATCCCGGGGAGCGTCGCCGGACGGCGCGTCGGCTGGCCTGCCACCTGCCCGGGGACGGTGCTGTTTGGGAGCGTGTCAGCGGTGGTGACGCCCTCGAGGTGTTCGAACAGGCGCATCTTCATTGGACGTCTCTTGTTCGGGCCGCGTTCTCGGATCTCTTTCGCGAGCGGCGCCGCGCAACCTATTCGCTGGGCGACGAGGAAGCTCGTCGCTTGATCGAGGATCTTGACGATCCGGAAGTCGAGGGGCGCCTCTCGGCAGCGGGCTTTGCAGAGCCCGCTACGACCCGCCACAATCTTCTTTTGCTGCGCGATGGTCGGGCCGGTCGAGCCCTCGGCAGTGGTACGGCCCGGGCGTTGCGCGATCTGGCGCCGGCGCTGCTGGCTGCCGCCAGGCAGTCGGGCGAGCCCGATCGCGTGGTCGACAGACTGGCGAACTTCCTCGCCGGATCGAATGTAAGGCGCAGTTTCCTGGCCCTGTTCGCCGAGAATCGCGGCACACTCGAACTCGTTGTTTCGGTGTTTGCGCATAGTGAGTACCTGACGCGACTTCTCGGCGGACATCCCGAGCTGCTCGATACGCTGGTCCGTTCGGATCTTGCGTTCACGAAACGAAGCGTCACGGAATTGCGAATCGATTTCGCCGAGCGCATCGAAGAGGCTGGTGACGAGGAAAAGCGTCTGGATGCGTTGCGCCGTTTCCGGGCCGACGAATTCTTGCGCATCGGCATCCACGATATCGATGGCGACCTGCATTGGAGCGAGGTCGGTCGCCAGCTTTCCGACGTGGCCGAAGTCTGCCTTGAGGAGGCCGCGGGCCTGGCGCGCACTGGAGTGGAAGGCCGCTGGCCCGAACCCCCCGGTTGGGGCATGGCCGTCGTCGGCCTGGGCAAGCTGGGTGGCCGTGAACTCAACTACCACTCCGATCTCGATCTGATCTTTATCTACGGGCCTCTCGATTCCGCAAGCAAACCGTGCCTGGCGGCCCCCGAGGCCCAGGAAACCTTTGTGCGTATTGCCCAGCGCCTGCTGCTGACCTTGCAGGTGATCACGCGCGAGGGTTTTGTTTATAAAATTGACACACGCCTGCGACCTTCGGGGCGAAGCGGTACGCTGGTCAGCTCGCTGGACGCCTTCACGCGCTACCACGCCGAGAGCTCGGCGATCTGGGAGCGCCAGGCCTTGATCCGGGCTCGCGTGGTGGTTGGGCCGGCCGCACTCAAGCGGCGTATCGAGCAGGTGATCGAGAGCTTTGTTTACGGCCGTGGACTTTCAAACGACGAGGCCGCCGAAATCGCCCGGCTACGCCGCCGCATGGAGCGCGAACTGGCGCGTGAGGACGAAGACCATATCGACCTGAAGATGGGACCGGGCAGTCAGGTCGATATCGAGTTCGTGGCGCAGGTGCTGGCGCTCCGCCATGGCTGGGAGCATTCCGAGATGCGCCGACGCGCGACCCGAGAGATCCTGGAAGGGGCCAGACAGGCCGAGGTGTTGACGGTGGCCGATCATGCCGCCCTCACCCGCGCGCATTCCTTTTTTCGCGGGCTGGACAACCGGCTTCGGATCGAGGGTGAACATCCGGTCGAATGGATCGAGCGCCGCCCGCAACGACTTGCGAGCGCGGCCCGGCGGATGGGGCTTGAGGGATCGCCCGAGCAGGTCGGCCGGGCTTTGTTAGAGGAGATCGCCCTGCACCGAGGTCGGGTGCGGGAGGTTTACGACAGACTCGTGGGCCAGTTTCATCGGCCCTGAACGGAGGACAAGGTGGAAAAGGGCAGCTGGATCTGGATGGACGGGAAATTCGTGGCCTGGGAGGATGCGCAGGTTCATGTCTTGACGCATACCCTCCATTACGGACTCGGCGTCTTCGAGGGCATTCGCTGCTACCGCATGACGGCGGGTGGGTCGGCCATCTTCCGCCTCAAGGAGCATAATCGTCGACTGGTCGAGTCGGCACACGTGCTGGGCATCAAGATCCCCTTTTCGCGCGAGCAGATCGATGAGGCTTGTGTCGAAACCGTGCGGCGCAACGGACTTGCCGAGAGCTACCTGCGGCCGCTCGTCTTTCTGGGTGACGGTGAGATGGGTCTTTCGGCGACCACCAATCCAGTGCGTGTCGCAATCGCCACCTGGCCCTGGGGGAAATATCTGGGCGACGAGTCCGTGCGATCGGGCATCAGGATGAAAACTTCGTCGTTCTGGCGCTTCCACAGCAATACGCTGATGCCGCGTGCCAAGAGCGTCGGCAATTACCTGAACTCGATCCTGGCCTCGAGGGAAGTGCGTATTTCCGGTTACGACGAGGCGCTCCTGCTCGATACCGAGGGTTTTGTCGCCGAGGGCAGCGGCGAGAATGTCTTCGTGGTGCGCGACGGTGTCGTGCGGACCCCCGAACCCCACTCGGCGCTTTCGGGCATCACCGCGGCAACCGTGACGGAACTCCTCCGCGAGCGTGGCATCAACGTTGTCGCCGGCCGGGTGACGCGCGACGATCTCTACGTCGCCGATGAAGTCTTCCTCACGGGGACGGCGGCTGAAGTGATTCCGGTGCGCGAGTTCGATGATCGGCAGATCGGCTTGGGTCAGCCGGGGCCGCTGACGCGCGAAATCCAGGCGAGCTATGCCAAGGCGATCCACGGCGAGCTGCCCGAGCATCAAGACTGGCTGACCCCGATTCCGGCTTGATCGATGACGGCACGCTATCGATTGGCACGGCTGCTCGGCAAGGATGGGCGCTGTTTTGATGTTGCGATTGATCACGGTGTTTTCGGCACCGCGAGTTTTCTGCCCGGTATCGAGAACATGGCGCGTGCGGTCGAGGCGATCGTCGAGGCGGCACCCGACGCGGTTCAACTGGCGCCCGGCCACGCGCCCCTGCTGCAGGCACGGCCAGGCCGGGAGAAGCCGGCACTCGTGCTGCGGGTCGATATTTCAAATGTTTACGGACCGAATCCGCCGAGCGAGCTCTTCTGCACGCTGCTCGCCGAACCGGTCGAGCGGGCCTTTGAGCTTGATGCGGCGTGCGTGGTTGCGTTCCTGCTCGACGTGCCAGAGCGGCCCGATCTGCATCGGCAATGCATCGAGAATCTCTCCCGACTCGGATCGGAATGCGCGCGCCGGGGGATGCCTTTGATGGTCGAGCCGATCGCGATGACGGCGGGGAGGCCTTCAGGCTACGCGGTCGACGGCACGCCCCACAGGATTGCCGCACTCGTCCGTCAGGCGGTCGAGCTCGGCGCCGATATCATCAAGGCCGATCCCACCGATCCGCTCGACGAATTGCCGCGGATCGTCGAGCTTGCGGGCGGACGGCCGCTCCTCGTCAGGGGCGGAGGCCGGGAGACCGAAGAGGTCATTTTGCGACGCACGGCGGCTTGCATGTCATTGGGTGCGAGTGGCATCGTTTATGGTCGCAACGTGATCCAGCATCCACGCCCCTCTGCCATCACGCGCGCTTTCATGGCGATTGTGCATGAGGGCGCGACCCCCGAGGATGCTCTCGCCCGCCTGCACGGCTGACTTCGTCATTATCAAAAAAGGAAAAGCAGCATGGCAAGCTTACGTACCGCCGATGAGATCCGCGCCGCAGTTCTGCATACCGCAAAGGAAATGCTTCGTGTCGGATTGGTCGAGGGCACCTCGGGCAACGTCTCGGGCCGACTGCCCGACGGCAACGTGGTGATGACACCCTCCTCGCTCGATTACGGCCTGATGCAATTGGAGGACCTGGTCACGGTGGATCTTGCCGGAAAGGTTGTCGCAGGCCATCGCCCGCCCACCACCGAGAAGGAACTCCACCTGGCCTGCCTGCGTCGCCATCCCGAACTGGGTGCGGTGATCCACTCGCACGCACTCTTCGCAAGTATGTTTGCCGTGACGCGCCAGCCCATCCCGTGCGTGCTGGAGGAGTTCGATGTCTATGTCGGCGGCGAGGTTCCGGTGGCAAATTACCGTCTGACGGGCAGCGATGAACTGGGCGAGGAGGTTGCGAGCTGGGTGGGGGATCGTGGCGCCGTGCTGATGGCC
>VFKT01000388.1 GCA_009885395.1 Deltaproteobacteria bacterium
ACGGCCGCCTCGACTACGTCGACCACTCGGTGACACCACCGCTTTGGGTGGGTGCTGCCGCAATCGAAGGCTCAGCCGCGGGCTTCTCGTCGACCAGCGGCGGTTTCACAGCCCTCGATCTTACCTTCCAGCGCGACGAAATCCTGCCCGGCTCGATCAAAATATCGCGTGACGGCAAGCAGACGAAGAGCCACTTCAGGCTGCCGGGAACGAGCCTCATCTCGCTCAACCCCTGGCTCGAACCCGCGCTGGGCTACCGGGCCACGGCCGGGCGGCTCGATCTCGAGGGCTCGGGCATACTCGAAGGCAGCCTGCTCCGCGGGAAATTGGAGATGCAGCTTCGGCGTGCCGGCTTCGAGAGTGGCGGCAACGATGAAATCAAGAAGGCCACAGGCGTGGCTCTCCCGCTCGCACTCGCCCTGCTCGAGGACCCGTCGGGAATCGCGAGTTTGGAGTTGGACGTCGAAGGCGATCTGAGCCGCCGTTCCGGCCGCCTCTCGCCGCTGGTCTCGCGTGCCGCCATGCGGGCCGTGGCTGCGGCTCTGGTTTCGCCGCTGGCGGTTCTCGGCAGCCTGTTCAAGACGAAGGACGGCTCGGATACGTTCACCATCGACCCTGTGCCGTTTCCGGTTGGTTCCGCGGTTCTGGAGCCGCAGGGACAAGCCCGCGTTGAAGAGTTGGGACTTCTACTCGGCAGCCACCCCGAATTACTGCTGGTTTTGAAACCACTGCTTGCCGAGAGCGACGAGAGCAGCCTTGGCCGGGATGCTTTGCCAGAACTCGCTGCCAGCCGCAGTCAAACGCTCCTGCAGGCCTTTCAGTCGGCGGGCCTGCCGGCGGCTCGACTGCTCGCTCTTCCGTGGTCGCCTGCCGATCCCCGCAGCCCAAGGCCAGGAGGCGCGGTCGAGCTGCGGGAGAGGCCCGACGACGGCGCCTCGGCGTCCCGACTTGGCCCAGGCCCGAAGCCACAATAAGCTCCTCTCCGGCGCATCCGCCCACAGAAGGAAGAACAGCATGAATTCTTTTCGTAGCCGCAGCTCGTCGACCACTTTGATCTGTGGCGCCCTGCTTTGCACGGTGCTCGCGACAAACGCACGGGCTGGCGTCGTGATTGAGAGTACCGTCAAGGACTCACGACTCGGAGGCAGCGAAGCGATGCTGATGGAGATCGATGGCGACCGCTTGCGGGTCGATCCACCCGACCAGGACAAGGATGAAGTGCGGACCTCCATGATCTTCGACGGCAGCCGAAACGCCTTGACCATCCTGGACCACCGCGAGAAGACCGCCATCGAAATGGATCAGGCCATGGTTGAGGGCATGATGGTGCGCTTGGTCGAAGCCAAGAAACAGCTTCAGGCACAGCTCGCCGAAATGCCGCCTGAACAGCGCAAAATGATGGAACAAATGATGGAACAGCGAGGGGCCGGTGCCATGCTCAGCGGTGCGGCACCGAAGCCCAGGCCGCCTCTCACCCTGAAGCCTTCTGGCGAGACCCGCCAGGTCGGGGGACGCGAATGCGCGGTGAGCACGCTGCAGCGCGCCAACGAAAAGGTGGGCGAGGCCTGCATCGCGAGCTTCAGCGCGCTGGGGATCTCGCGCGAGGATATCGCAGCCCTGTCCGAGATGGCTGATTTCCAGAAACACATCGCCGAACAGTTCCGCGGCTCAGGCATGCCCGACGTCAGTGATGAATTGGAACTTTTCCGCAACCTGAAGGGTTTGCCCCTACAAACGATCCGTCGCGAAGCGAACGGCACCGAGACACGCTCGGATCTCGTCAAGATTGAAAAAGTTGAAATACCAGCGTCACGGTTCGAAATCCCGGCCGGCTACGAGAAACGCGAGATGCCGAAATCTTGAACCAGGCAACAGACGAACCGGTCGTTCGGCTCGAAGGTGTCTCGAAGAGTTTCGGCGACCGTACGGTCGTCTGCGGCGTCGATCTGGTCGTGCCGAGAGGATGCTGCTTCGGACTGCTTGGGCCCAACGGCGCCGGCAAAACGACCACCCTGCGGATGATCTACGGCGCCACCGCGCCAAGCCGAGGCCGCGTCGAGGTCTTCGGCCATGATGTCACCCGGGAACCGCGTGCCGTCCGGGCCCGATTGGGCATGACGCTGCAGGAGGATGCCCTGCTGGAGGAAGTCTCGCCGCGCGCCAACCTGCGGATCTTTGGCCGCCACCATCTTTTGCGTGATCCCGAACTCTCGAAAAGGGTTGAAGAGTTGCTTGATCGGCTCGAACTCCGCTCACACGCCGATCTGCCGGTGCGCGCCCTCTCGGGCGGGTTCAAACGCCGCCTTGCGATCGCCCGCTCGCTGATGAATCGCCCGGAATTGCTGGTGCTCGACGAACCGACGACCGGGCTCGATCCGGCGGTGCGCCAGGCGTTATGGAGTTCGATCCGGGCGTTGCGCCGCAGCGGCACAACGATTCTATTGACGACGCATTATATGGAGGAAGCCGAACGCCTCTGCGACCGCGTGGCGATCTTTGCGGAGGGCCGCATCGTGGCCGAGGGCAGTCCGGCCGAACTCATCCGGTGTCATCTGGCGGCGGAAGCCCTCGAACTCGAGCACGATGAGGATGGGGGTTCAAAGATTCCCGCAGCGCTGGCCATGCTCGCCAGCGACCCCGCCTGCGTCCACGCGCTGACCATCGGCAGTCGCACCATCCTCTACGCCGCTGACGTGGCTCCATTGCTGGCGCGGCTCCACCAGAGCCAAAACCCTGACGGCCATCGCGCTATCGCCCGGCCCGCCAACCTTGAGGACGTTTTTCTTCGCCTGACGGGCTCGAGCATCGCCGAGCAAGCCGCATGAGGCTCTCACCCCGCCATGCGTTTTCGGTCTGGCAGCGCAACGCAACCATGTATGGACGAACGTGGAAGTTCACCCTGCTGCCGAACTTCTTCGAGCCCGTCTTCTATCTGACCTCGATCGGCATCGGCGTCGGCTCCTACCTGCAGACGATGGGCGGCGTGCCCTACGCCGAGTTTCTCGCGCCCGGGCTGATCTGCGTCGCAGCCATGAATGGGGTCAGCTACGAGGTCACCTACAACGTCTTCGTAAGGATGAATTTCGAAAAAGCCTACGACGCCATGCTGACTACCCCGATCCTTCCCGACGATATCCTCGCCGGTGAGTTGCTCTGGGCGCTCACCCGCAGCACGCTCTACGGCAGTGTCTTCTTCCTGGCGGTACTGCTATTTGGCTTGACACCCGGGCCCTTCGCCGCCGGCGCGTTGTTGGTGGTGCCGCTCTGCGGGCTGCTCTTCGGTGCGATCGGCCTGACCTACACCATGCTGATCCCGGGCATCGAGATGTTCAGTTTCTACTTCACGCTTTTCCTGACACCCCTCTTCCTCTTCTCGGATGTATTTTTTCCGATCGACGAACGACTTTCGGGCGGCTGGCTACTGGTGGCCGAAATGCTGCCGCTCTTGCACCCGGTCCGGCTGACGCGCGCCTTTTTCCGGGGCGACATGGGCTGGCTGATGCTCTGGGATGTCGTCTACATCCTCGGGGTCTCGGCCCTGCTGCTCGCGCAGGCGCGGCGCGCGATCCGCAAACGCCTGACGACGTAGCTGCGGGACCTGGCACCGGCCGCTGGGCGAAGACCTCATGGCGCTGCTCATCTGCACCGCTTGACCACCTGGCTTGGGGAACCAGCGAACAGCGCTGGGGGCAGCAGCGGGGCGGCAACCGGCCAGATCGCGCGAGCGGCTACACTCCCGTCAAGGTGGACCGCTGGTCCGAACGCCCCGACCTTCGACGAGGGTCACCTTCAACCCCGAGCCGGAAGCCCGATGCGCTTCCGGGCTCGGTCTCAATGCATCGAGGCGGGGCGTCGTTGGTAGCAACCGTTCCGCAGTTTCCCGAAAAGCAATTTGATGCCCGGGTGATCGACCGGCCCGGCCTCGCCGTCGTTCAGAAGGTTCTGCTCGGAGACGTAGGCGATGTAGGGCCCCTCCGCGTTGGACGCCAGCAGATGGTAGAAGGGCTGGTCCTTGCTCGGCCGGACATCTTCCGGGATTGACTGCCACCATTCGTCGGTATTGTCGAACTCGGAGTCGACATCGAAGATCACTCCGCGAAAGGGAAAGACCCGGTGTCGGACGACTTCGCCGATCCGGAATCGCGCTGCGCGTTCCTCTGTCACGCCCGAGAACTAGGGACGGGAGCGGGCCGCGTCAACCCGAAGCGGAGACCCTGAGACCACGGTCGTCGGCCGAGACGATTCGGCCTCGCCCTTGTTGCCGTCGGCGCCGCTGCGGGCTCCGCACGAGCGGCGTTGCACCGAAGGGCTCTTGCCACGCGGGCCCCCAAATCGTGGGCCGATTGCGGGAGGGAGCAGGGGACACGTTTGAGGGTTGGGCCTTGGGTACTGCGACACCAACATCGCATTCGCCGCTTCCGTCGGCGCTAGCGGACAGGTTTGCGAGTTGGGCCTTGGGTGCTGCCACGCTGCGGATCGCAGAGCGCTACGGCCGCTCTGGTCCCCCGAACAAATGACGTGCTGCGCAAAACCTTCTGCGCCGGGTATCAGGCCTCTCGATCCTCTGGCGGCCGCCCGCGCCCGAGTTCGAGCGCCCGGCGATAGACCTCGTTGCGAGAGAGTCCCAACGCCTCGGCCACCTCGCGCGCCACCCTCGAGGGCGACGCTCCGGCCTCAAGCGCCCGGCGAATCGCCTCGTCCGGATCCGGAGCTTCGATCGGGCGAGCGTCGCCGGCCGCACCCTCGATCGCCAAAACAAATTCACCCTTGCGCCGGGCGTCACCCCCCTCGCTGTAGAGCAGGCTCAGTTCTTCGAGCGTGCCATCAAGGACCTCTTCAAAAATCTTCGTCAGCTCGCGGCCCACCACGGCGCGTCGTTGGCCGCCAAGAATCTCCGTCAAATCAACCAAGGCGTCGGGCAGCCGGCGCGCGGTCTCGAAAAAAACCAGAGTATCCTCGCGCGAGCGAACCTCCTCCAGCATGCGGCGGCGGGCCGAGCGGCGTGCCGGCAGAAACCCAAGGAAGCTGAAACGCGCGGTCGGTAAACCCGCACACGAGAGCAGCGTGATCGGGGCCGAAGCTCCCGGAATCGGCACCACGGGCACGCCCGCCCGGCGCGCCGCCACGATCAAGCGAAAGCCCGGGTCGGCGATCAGCGGTGTGCCCGCATCGCTCACCAACGCGATGCGCTCGCCAGCCCGGGCGCGCTCAACCAGTTCGTCGGCTCGGCTCGCCTCAATCGCGTCATGATATGAAATCATCCGCTTCGAGAGGCCCAGGTGAGTCAACAAGGTACGGGTGCGCCGGGTGTCTTCGGCTGCGATTAGATCGGCCTCGCCAAGCACCCGTTCGGCCCGCCGGCTCAGATCCTCGAGGTTGCCAATCGGTGTCGCAACGACCCAGATCAGGCCCCCTGCCACCTAAAGACCCCAATCGCGGGCATAGCGGAAATCGCGATCGATGGTGCGGTCCGAGACCTTGGCGATCACGGGAAGTCTGCGCTTGAATTGCGAGCTACGCACCCGTTTCGCGACGGTCTCGACGAATTCGGCGGGCCAATTGGCCGCGATCAGCTCTTCCGCTGTCCAGCGCAGATCGACCATCGCCCAAAGCAGGCGGTCAACGTCCGCATAGCGGAAGCCCAGATCGCTCTCGTCAGTCTGGCCCGGCGCAAGATCGGCCGAGGGTGGCTTCTGGACAATTTCAGCGGGAACACCGAGCGCCTCGGCCAACCCAAAGACCTGCGTTTTATAGAGATCGCCGAGCGGATTGACGGCTGATGCCATATCGCCAAACAGGGTGCCGTACCCCAGCAGCAGCTCGGTTTTGTTGCTGGTCCCGACCACCAGGCCGCCGATCCGTGCCGAGTGGTCGTAGAGGATCGTCATGCGCTCGCGCGCCATCTTGTTGCCGCGCCGCAGGATGTCGGCATCGGGGAAGCGCTCGAAGTAGGCCTCGATCTGGGGCGTAATCTCGACCGTCATCATCTCGATACCGGTCTGCACCGCGAGCAATTCGGCATGCATCAAGCTTTCGGCGCTCGATAGACGGAAAGGCATCCGGATCCCGAGCACGTTCTGCGCGCCCAGCGCCTCGGCCGCCAAGATGGCTGACAAGCTCGAATCGACACCACCCGAAAGGCCGACCACCACCCGAGAGGCACCCGTTTTGCGCACTTCGTCGCGCAGGAAGCCGACCAGCAAACGTTGCAGCAGGACCGGGTTGACGGGTGGACCGAGCGGCGACGTCGCTTCGCCGAGGTTCATGGCCAAAGCTCCGGAGGCGAGGCCATCCCTGGCCATCCGACAGCCTCGCGCCCATCCTCGCGCGCCCTCATCTGGTCTCGCTCCGGATGCGTTCAAGCTCGCGGATCGTGAGGTCAAGATCTTCATCGCGGAGCACGGGCACCGCCAGCCGCCGGCGGCGTACCTCGCCGAGGTCGAGTTCGGCGATCGTCAGCGCGGCTTCGTAGTAGGGCGCTTTCGCCACGACGCGTCCACGCGGATCGACGACCGACGATCCACCCCAAAAACCGACCCCGTCCTCGCAGCCGACGCGATTGACATGGACAACAAAAAGTCCGAACGAGCGCGCCGTGGCTTCGAGCAGGACTTCCCACGTTTGGGCGTTCTCGTCGCGCTGGCCGTCGTCGCCAAC
>VFKT01000166.1 GCA_009885395.1 Deltaproteobacteria bacterium
GGATCGCCGCCGTGCCGACGCCACTGCCGCCGCCATGCACAAGCAGCCAACCGCCGGCCTCGAGCCGTCCGAGTTGGAAGACGTTGGAGAACACCGTGAGCGCAACCTCGGGCAAGCCGCCTGCGTTGATGAGATCGAGCCCAGCCGGTACCGGCAACACCGAGCCCGCGTCAACCACTACTTCTTCTGCGTAGCCGCCGCCCGCGAGCAGAGCCATCACACGATCGCCGACGGAAAAAGTTCGGGGCGCCACGCCCTCGCCGACCTCAAGCACGGTGCCACTGCACTCCAGGCCGAGGATCTGCGACGCGCCCGGCGGCGGCGCGTAGAAGCCGCGGCGTTGCAGCAGATCGGCCCGGTTCAGGGCTGTCGCCGCGACCTGGATCCGAACCGCGCCCGGCTGCATCGCCGGGGCCGGGACGTCCCCGATCCGCAACACCGATTCCTCCCCTGGGGCGTCAAAGACAATGGCTCGCAAAGGCTGGTCTCCTTCCCGCGTCGGCCTTGAAGCACGGGCCGCCCTTTGGCGCATACACCCTTTCCCGCTCCACCGGGCTGTGTTTCCGTCCTGCGGCAACCATGGCCAACGATCGACTCCTGCCCCTGCCGGGCCAGCTCCCGGCATCCGATCCAAGCGACGAGCACCGCATGCTGCGGCAACTCGTCGCCACATTCGCGGCCGAAGAGCTCGAACCCCACGCAGCCGCTAGCGACCACGCCGGACGTCTCGACCTTGCGCGACTCCAGCGCACGGGCGAACTCGGGCTGCTCGGGGTCACCGTGCCACTCGCTGCAGGCGGTGCCGGCCTTGACGCTACAGCTGCGGTGATCATCCACCACGAATTCGCAAAATCCGATCCCGGCTTCACACTGGCCTACCTGGCGCACGCCATTCTCTTCGTGAATAACCTGCACAACGCCGCCAACGAGGACCAGCGCGAGCGCTACCTCAAGCCCGCCATACGCGGCGAGTTGGTCGGCGCGATGGGCATGACCGAGCCCGGTGCCGGCACCGATGTGCTCGGTATGCAGACCACAGCGCGCCGCTCTGGCGACGATTGGATCCTCAACGGCCGCAAGACCTTCATCACCAACGCCCCGGCTGCCGATTGTTTCCTGATTTACGCCAAGGTCGAGGGCAAAATCACAGCGTTCGTGGTCGAGCGCGAGTGTGCGGGCTTTGGCGTCGGCCAGCCGATCGAAAAGATGGGCATGCGTGCCGCGCCGATGGCCGAACTGGTGTTTGAGGACTGCGTCATCCCCGCCTCTAATTTGGTTGGACGAGAGGGCAGCGGCATCGAGCATATGATGCGCAACCTCGAAATCGAACGCCTTTGCCTCGCGGCGATGAGCCTGGGCATCGCCGAGCGCTGTCTCGCCGAAATGGTTTTCTGGGCCCGCGACCGCCACGCCTTCGGACGACCGATCGCCGAGCTCGGTCAGATCCAGCGCTACGTCGCCGAATCCTTTGCCCGCACCGAGGCCACCCGCGCATTGGTCTACGCCATCGCCGCGCAGGTCGGTCCCGAACACCGCCAGCGCATCGGAACCGATGCCGCCAAGCTTTTCGCCGCGCCAATCGGCAAGGAAGTCGCCGATGCGGCGATGCAGGTGATGGGCGGATACGGCTATTGTTCAGAGTATCCGGTCGAGCGCCTCTTCCGCGACGCCAAGCTGCTCGAAATCGGCGGCGGCACTCTCGAGTCGCACCAGAAAAATATGACGCGGGATCTGATCCGCGCTCTGGGACCGCGGGGCTGATCCATGGGCGAGACCTCGCTTCTGGCGCGTGCGACGCTTCAGCTTTGGGCGAGCGCGGCCCGCGATGCCAACCGGACACTGGCCCGCAATGCCTGGGCCATCGGCCTGGTGCCGGTCTACACGCTGGGGCTTGGCTTCGTTGGGCAATTGGCCGGTCAGCTCGGGATGATCGGGGGCTTCCTCAACTATATCGCTCTGGCCGGTTGTGCCGGCTCCTTCCTCACTGTGATCGGTGAAGCGGTTTCGCACGGCCGGCCCCGATTGCAGGACCTCGGCAGCACCTTCAGTCGTCTGCTCGGCAACGTCGTCAGCGTGCTTTTCATCCTCTGGATCATCCGCTTGCTGCTCTCGATGTTGGCTCAACAGAATCCGCAAATGTTCTGGGTGACCATCGCCGTGCAGATCGGTATTTTCGTCGCCTTCAACCCTCTCCCAGAGCTGATCTACCAGAGTTCCGATCAGGGCCCGGCGCTGCTGGAGGAGGCCTTCGGGTTCGTCCGGGCGAATTCGTTCGAATGGCTCCTTCCGGTAGCGTTCCTGCTGATGCCCTTCTTCCTGCTCGCTCCGACCGCCGGGCTTGCAGTCATGGCACAATTCGGCGTGAGCAGCGCACTTGAACTCACGATTGCCGGGGTCGAAGCCTGGCTGCCCTTCGGCGGCATACCCGGCCGTATCCTTGCCACCATTGCCGCGAGCACACTGCTGGTCTGGATCATGCTTTTCCGTGGCTTTCTGTTTCGTGCGCTCAATCGGGGTGGCCGTCGCCAGCGTCTTTTCCAGGCTCGAAGCGGTCGCTGAGCGTTCCATGTTCCGGGCCCTACGACACCGCGATTTCGCCATCCTGCTGGCTGGCTCATTCCTCTCCAATGTCGGCACCTGGATGCAGGCCGTCGCGATGGGCTGGCTGATCTACGAGCTCACGGGTTCGGCGTCCTGGCTCGGGCGGATCGGTTTCGCCGGCAGCGTACCGACGTTGTTGGTGGGCCTGATCGGCGGCGCCTTCACCGAGCATGCCGACCGCAAGCGGGTGCTGATCTGGTCCTCTCTGCTGCTCGCGCTCAGCACCGGAACGCTCACGGCCCTGGTGGTGACGAAGAACGTCGAAATCTGGATGCTGATGATGATCTCGTTTGTCTCCGGTGTCGGCACAGCGTTCTTCATGCCGGTATTTCAGACTATTTTGCCGACCTTGGTGCCGGCCGAATTGCTGATGAATGCGATCTCGCTCAACTCGACATCGTTCAATATCGCCCGCGTCTTTGGTCCACTGGTTGCGGGCTGGGTCATGTCCCATTTTGGTCTGGGCTGGTGTTTCGCCGGCACCTCCCTGGGCTTCTTGATTCTGGCTCTGATCGTGCCGACCTTGCACCTGCCGCCCGGACCGACCGGCCCAAGACCGCCTCTTGGTCGAAGCCTGATCGAAGGACTGGGCTACGCTCGTCACCATCCCGTGATTCGCCGGCTTCTGATCCTCTGCCTCGCCATGAGTCTTTTCGGCTTCCCCTTTATCGTGCTGATGCCCGCTCTGGCGCGAGGCTCGCTCAATATGGACGCCCAGGGATTTACCCATCTTGTTTCAATGCTTGGCGTCGGCGCGGTAGCTGGCGGCTTGACGCTCGCCTCGCTCGGGCAGGTGCGGCGGCCAGGCGCGCTGGTCTCGGGTTGCGCCCTGGCCTTCGGCCTGCTGCTCGGCGCCCTCGGGCTGGCGACCACCCCTGCCGGAGTCATGGGGCTGCTGGCGACCACGGGTTTCTGCATGATTCTCAGCATCGCTTCACTGAATACCTTGCTCCAGATCACCGTCGAGGATGCCATGCGGACGCGAGTCATGAGTATGTTGACGGTCTCGCTCTTCGGCTTGCCGACGATTGGGGCCTGGATGCTGGGGGCCTTGGGCGACAGGATCGGAATCCAAAACGCGCTCGCTTGCGGCGGCTCGATCGTCGCCGCGACGGCGGTCGGAGTCTTTCTCGCCTCGCCTGAGCTTCGCGCGACAGCAGAGCCGCGAGCATGAACGCGCAACCGCTCGCGGGCCTGCGCGTGCTCGAACTGGGGCAGGTCTACAACGGTCCCTATTGCGGCCTTCTGCTGGCCGCGCAGGGTGCCGAGGTGATCAAGA
>VFKT01000123.1 GCA_009885395.1 Deltaproteobacteria bacterium
GAGGAATTGTTCTTCGGCAATGCCAGCGACATCGCCCGCAACTGGGATGCCTGGACCTACAACAAGCTGCTTCAACCCGAGGTCTATGCGACCGAACACGTCGAGCAACTGATGCCGAACTTCCACCTGGCAGAGGCCGATATCCTGAACCTTCGCACCTGGCTGCAGAGCCGGACCGGCCATATCCCGCCGACCAAATTCCGGCAGCCCGGTTTCGACGATCGCTGGCTGACGGTCAAAAAGGGTCGCCAGGTCGTCGAGAAATATAACTGCCAGGGTTGCCATCAGATCGACGGGCAGGGCGGCTTCGTGCGGAAGCTCTACGAGGACAACATCACGGCGGCGCCGCCTCTGCTGGTACGTGAGGGCTCAAAGGTGCAACCCGAGTGGCTCTTCGGATTTCTGCAGAATCCCTCTCGTCAGCCGCTCCGTTTCTGGCTGAAAATCCGGATGCCGACCTATGGTCTCAGTATCGAAGAGACCACCGCTATCGTCGACTATTTCGGTGCACTGGTCGATCTGCAAGATCCCTATTTCGCATGGGATCCGAAGCGCGACTCGACGCCCGAGTTGATTTCCACGGGTGAACGCCTGATGTCGACCGAGTATTTCAGTTGCTTTGCGTGTCATGTGCGAGGCTCTGAGACGCCGCTGAATCCGATGTCGGATTGGGCACCCAACCTGGCCTACGCGCACCAGCGACTGCAGCCCGATTGGGTGGCGGAATGGATCAAGGATCCACAGGCCTTGATGCCGGGGACCAAGATGCCGGCCTACTATCCGGGCGGGCCGCCAGATGTTTTCGACGGCAACGAGCCGCTCCAGATCGAGGCGATGCGCGACTACATCATGTCGCTTGGGACGGTCTACGCCGAGGCACAGGTCAAGCCGGCCGCAGCGGGGGTGGCGACCGGCGGCTGAAGCCCGGATGTGGCTTGCGGCGGCTGCCGCTTCCCCGGCGCGGGCCGTTTGCGCCAGGCGACGTCGGCAGGCATGACGGTTGAGACGCGCGGGGGCGCGCGTGGGGAGAACGAAATGCGCCAGAGGCTGTTCGCATCGGTTTTGATTCTTGTCTTTGTTTCCGGCTGTGCTGCCAGCAAACCCTGGGGCCAGGGGGCCATCCTCGGCGGGCTGACCGGAGCCGCCGCGCTCGGCACGGCCGGGGGTGTGATTGCCGGCAACGTGACACCCCCCTTCACCGACCAGGACAAGGATCGTGGTGCGGGTGTCGCCATTGGCCTCTTCACGGGTGCGATCATCGGAGCTGTGGTGGGGCATGTCTTCTTCGACCCTGAGGTGGAGCCCGAGGCCCCGCCGGCGGTGGCGCCGATCGAGAAAACAAAAATTATTTTGCGCGGCGTGCGTTTTGGTTTCGACTCGGCGGTCGTGCCCGACGCCGCCCGGCCCGTTCTAGAGCAAGCGGGCCTGCTGCTCGGGGAAAATCCTGATGTTCAGGTCGAGGTGCAGGGCTACACCGATTCGGTCGGTAGCGACGCCTACAATCTCGCGCTCTCGCGTAGGCGGGCAGAATCGGTCCGTGCCGTTCTGATTTCGGCGGGAGTGCCTGCGTCCAGGCTTTTGGTTGAGGGTCTCGGCAAAAATGACCCCGTCGCGACGAACGAGACGGCGGTCGGGCGAGAGCAGAATCGACGGGTGGAACTCGTCCCGGCGGATTGAAATCTCGTCCTTTCGCGATGAACGATCTCGGAGAGCGGTGTTGAGGCACGCTATGGTGGGCTGCCGCACTCTCTCGCGGGTGTTTGGGGATCCCTGTTGACACGCGATGGTCCTGGCTCGATCTGGGTCGGTCCGGAGAACCTGATCCGGGTTGTACTTGGCGGCTTGTTTTTGCGGCCCTCGCTCTACCGTCAGGTCGCCGAGACTTCGGCCAGTTGGCGGCTATGCTTGGCCGCTCTCGTTCTGGGCCGGGCGGGACGAGGCTGGGCTGATTCGATTGTTGCCGGAGGAGCGACGGCTGTCGCGATCGCGTTGGAGGTTTTGCTCGGGTTTCTCCTGGTCCTGCTGGAGGCCGGTCTCCTCCTTTCGTGCGCCCGGGCCTTTCTCCCCAAGGCGCGTTCTTCCTTCAGCCGTTTGATTCGTCCCGTGGCTTTGGCTCATGTGGCCGAGGTTGTCGCCTTCCTTCTGGCGGCGCTGCTGGTCGGCGGAGAGGTTTCGGTGACTACCCTCCAAGGCCTGCTGGAACTGAGCTGGATCTGGCAAATCGCGGCTCTGGTTGTGGCGGTTCAAGCGGCTCTTGGCGTGCCGTGGCCGGGCGCGATCGCACTCACGCTCTTCGTCGGGCTGCTCCAGCGGAGTCTTCCCCTTTTGATCGAACTGGGATTCGGGGCGTGGCCCTTTGGCGCATGAGGAGCGGGTTACGCCCCTCTTTCCGCCTTCCATGCAGGGCGCCGTGGCGTCTGGCATTGTCCGAGACTGTTCATCTTGTGGTAACGAAACCTTCGCAACGATGGGTTAGGCCGATCCGAGACAAGTAGCGCCCTCAGGGTGCTGCGGTAGGGCAGGGGGCGTCATGATTGAACGGGAACGTTTGCCGGATATCGGAGGTTTGCGCGGCCATCTCGCGCGCTTTCCAGAAGATCTGCGTGATATCCGCCGACTTCAGCAGAGATTGGGTTTGCGAGCTGACGTGGTGGCGCGCATCCTTGCCGATTTCATTCCCGATGAATTCGGTTCCCGACGGCCGAATGAGGTCGATTGCCATTGAGGCTCGCGGCATCCACGGAGTTGGGTGCGTTGGGCGTCCGCGCAGCGCAGGGTTTGGGCGTCCCGGCCCAGGGCATAGAGTTCCGGACGAAAATCAGCGTCCGCGGCGTCAATTTTTTTTACGGTGAAAAGCAGGCGCTTTTCGATGTTTCGGTGGAGATTCCGGAGCGTCAGGCGATGGCTTTTATCGGCCCCTCGGGCTGCGGCAAATCAACCCTGCTGCGTCTCTTCAACCGCATGAACGATCTCGTTCCCGGCACCCGCCTGGGCGGCCAGGTGCTGCTCGAAGGCGAGGATATCTACGCTCCGGAAGTCGATGAGGTCGAGCTGCGTCGTCGGGTCGGGATGGTCTTCCAGAAATCAAATCCTTTTCCCAAATCGATCTACGAGAATGTCGCTTACGGTCCTCGTATCCATGGGGTCACCAAGCGGGGCGAGTTGGACCAACGGGTCGAAGAGACTCTGCGTCAGGCGGCACTTTGGGATGAGGTTCGGGACCGGCTGCGCGACTCGGCGCTCTCGCTTTCGGGAGGGCAGCAGCAGCGACTCTGCATCGCGAGGGCGCTGGCTGTTCAGCCTGATGTCCTGCTGATGGATGAGCCGGCCTCAGCCCTTGATCCTCTTGCGACGGCGAAGATCGAGGAGCTGGTTCACGAGTTGAAGGCGCAATACACCATCGTCATCGTCACCCATAATATGCAGCAAGCGGCGCGGGTATCGGACCTGACAGCCTACTTCTACCTGGGCCGTCTCGTCGAGGTTGGCCCGACCGGGCAAATCTTCACCACGCCGCGCAAACAGGAAACCGAGGACTATATCACCGGCAGGTTCGGTTGAATCGGAGCATCTTGAGCGAACATACGGACAAACGTTACGAAGAGGACCTTTCGCGGTTGCGGCGTAGTCTCGTCGAGATGGGAGGGCTGGTCGAGCGCCAGATCGGCGATGCGGTAAGGTCCTTCCTCGGCGGCGATCGCCCGCTCGGCGAGACGACCATCGTGCGGGATCACGAGGTCAATCATTACGACGTCGATGTTGATGACCAATGCCTGCGCTTGCTGGCACTGCATCAACCGGCGGCTCGCGATCTGCGCTTCATCACGACGGTTCTGAAAATCACCACCGATCTTGAAAGAATCGGGGATCTCGCCGTGAATGTCTGCGAGCGCGGCCTCGAAATCGGGGGGTCGGAGAGGGCACCGGCACTCGATTTATTGCCACTCGCAGATCTGGCGCGTCGTCTGCTGCGCGAGAGCCTCGACGCCTTCGTGCACGAAGACGTCAATCTGGCCTTGAAGGTCTGTCAAGACGACGACGAGGTCGATGCCATGCATCGGCGCATGGTCGAAGATGCGTTGGCCGGGTTGCGCGGCGGCACCGAGGCTGCGGTCGAGATGGTCGCGCACCTTTTTGTCTCGAAATATCTTGAGCGGATCGGCGATCACGCGACCAATATTGCCGAAATGGTGGTCTTTCTGGTCAAGGGCCGAAGCATCCGGCACGTGGCCCCGCCGACCAGTATCGGCACCGACGGAGACCGGGATGTCTGACCCGCGCCGCGAACGTCGCAAGGTCCTGGTGATCGAGGACGAGCAGGACATTCGTGAACTGCTGAAGGTCACGTTGGAGGGGGAGGGCCTGCAGGTTCTGCTCGCCGGCGATGGCGAGTTGGGGTTGGCCCTGGCGCGCCGGGAACGGCCCGCTCTGGTCATTCTCGACCTCATGCTGCCAGGGATCGGGGGCCTCGAGGTCTGTCGCCGGATCCGCTCCGAGGAGTCGATGGCGCGGGTGCCGATCCTGATTCTCAGTGCCCGCTCGGGCGAGCCGGATAAGGTCGTGGGCCTGGAGCTTGGTGCCGACGACTACGTCACCAAACCTTTCAGTCCGAGGGAGGTGGTGGCGCGGGTGCGAGCGCTTTTGCGACGCGCCTGGGGTGATCCGGGCGAGGCACCGAGTGAGCATTACGAACGGGGTAATATCAAGATTGATTTTGATGCCTATGAGGTTCTGATCAGTGGCCAACGGATGGAATTCTCGTTGCGCGAATTCGAGCTTTTGAAATTCTTTGTGACGCATCCGAATCGGGTTTACGAACGAGGGCAGCTTCTGGAGCTGGTCTGGGGACCCGATACCTTCGTCGAACCGCGCACCGTGGATGTCCATGTGCGGCGGCTGCGCCGACGGATCGAGAAAGACGACGCGAACCCCGAGCTGATTGTGACGGTGCGCGGCGTCGGCTATATGTTTGATGAGCGTAAACTTGACGCTAGTTGAAGCGCCCCGGCGGCGAAGCGCGTGGCGCGGTTTTCGATGCGCCTGAGAACGACGCTCGCACGAGCGGCGCTGCCGATTCTGGTGGCCGTCGCGGCTCTGGGATTGATGAGCGATGCTTCTATCATCGAGCTGGCGTCGGCAGCGGCGGTAGGCCTGGTCGTAAGTGCCGTGCTGCTCTGGCAGGCAGAGCGCCGTTTCGTGGCCTGGCAGAGCTGGCTCGGCGGCGGGCGACTGCCAGGCTTCGATCCCGACGGCATGAGTGATCTCGACCGGTTCGGCGAGTCCGTCGCTCGGGTTCTGGCCTTGGAACGCGAGGAGAAGGGATGGCTGGTCCTGGCGCGGGATAGCCTTGAGGGCATTCTCGCCGGCATCACGGAGGCGGTGGTCGTGCTCGATCGGCAGGGTCGGGTTCTTCGCTCCAACCCTCAGGTGGCAGAGGCGTTTGGCCTGGATATCGGGGAAAACCTGATCGGCCAGTTTTTGTCGGATCTCTCCCGCGATCCCGGGCTGCGCGAGTTCCTTCGGGCGGGCCTTGCGGGAGACGAACTTCTGCAACGTGAACTGACCATGGACGCAGGCACTTTGCGGACGTTGGCGGTATCGCTTGGACCCAGCTCAGAGGGGAAAGCCTGGGTGCTGGTGGCCCACGATATTTCCGAGCTGCGCCGTCTCGAGCGGGTGAAGACCGATTTCGTGGCCAATGTTTCGCATGAGCTGCGAACTCCGTTGACGGCGATCAAGGGATTTGCCGAAACTCTGGTTTATGGCGGGATGGTGGAGGACGGGGCCGCCCTGTCCCAGCTCCGTATCATTGACCGACAGGCGGAGCGCCTGGGGCGGTTGATCGATGATCTCCTGGTTCTGAGCGATCTCGAACTCGGTCGGATGCCGGTGCGACCGTCCGAGCTTCGGCTGCTCGATCTGGTTCTGGAAGTAGTCGAGTTTCTCGGACAACGCGCCGCGCAGCGGGGCATTCTGATCCAAACTATGGTTGCAGCGGAAGTGTACCTTTACGCCGATTCCGACCGCCTGCAGCAGGTTCTCGTCAATCTGCTCGATAACGCGATCAAGTTCAGCACGGAAGGCAATAGCGTGGTCGTACAGGCGAGTCCCTCTGGTCTTGATGGCTGGGCGTTTCTCCGTGTGACGGACCGGGGTCGGGGCATCGCCACATCTGAGCTGCCGCGACTGGCCGAGCGTTTCTACCGGGTGGACCGCGCCCGCTCGCGGGAGCTTGGTGGTACCGGCTTGGGTCTCTCTATCGTAAAGCATATTGTAAGAGCGCACGGCGGCCGGCTCGAGATCGAGAGTGAACTCGGTCGCGGTACTCGCGTGACAGCGCTCTTGCCGACCCGTGCGGGCCTCGATCCGCTTACCGACCTGACCTGAGGGCGGGGCGGACTCTCTGCCGCTCGAGCCGTCCCCGGAAGCGTCCACCAGCGCCTCGGCTTCATTCCCCGACCGGGACTTCAGCTGTCGAGCGGCCCGCGTCGGGGACGCAGGAGTCGGTGGTCGTTCAGCTTTTTGCGCAGGGTGTTGCGGTTGATGCCCAGCATACGGGCGGCGTGCACCTGGTTGCCCCCGACCCGCTCGAGCACCGTCTCGAGCAGGGGAACCTCCAGCTCGGCAAGCAGTCGCTCGTAGAGATCAAGCGGATCTTTGGGGCTTGCCGTCTCGAAGAAGGCATCCACCCGGGCTCGCACGCCGTCGGCGAGGGACCGCGGCACCATCCGTTCCGGGTTGCGTGGACTGTCGAGAAAGAAATCAGCCGGCACGAGCACGACGTCGTGGGCCACGACGGCCGCCCGGATGAGCGCGTTCTCGAGTTCGCGCACATTGCCGGGCCAGGCGTGGCTTCGCAGCAGCGACTCCGCCTCTTCGCTGATGCCCTGCACGTCGAGGCCCATATCGCGCCGCATCCGGTCGAGAAAATGCAGGACAAGCGGTGAAATATCGCTTGGCCGCTCGCGCAGCGGTGGGACGTCGATCCGCACCACATTCAGTCGGAAATACAGATCCTCACGAAACTGATTCGTCCGCACCGCTTCACTCAGGTTCTGGTTGGTGGCCGAAACGATTCTGGAATCGACGCGCAGGACTTCTCGTCCACCGACACGCGAAAATTCCCGCTCCTGGAGCACCCGCAGGAGCTTGCTCTGAAGCTCGATCGGCATATCGCCAATCTCATCGAGGAAGAGCGTGCCGCCGGAGGCCTGCTCGAAACGACCGGAGCGTCGCTCGATGGCTCCGGTGAAGGCGCCACGTTCATGCCCGAAGAGTTCGCTCTCGAGCAGATCTTTGGGAATGGCTGAGCAGTTGACCGCGATGAAGGGTCCCTGCCAGCGGGGCGAGTGGTAGTGGATCGCTTTGGCAATCAACTCCTTGCCGGTTCCGCTCTCGCCCTGGATCAGCACGGTTGCCTGGCTGCGCGCAACCCGGCCAATGAGCTTGTAGATCTCCTGCATCACGCCGGAGGTTCCAACGAGATCGACTCCGATTTCGAAGCGCCGCCGAAGTTCGCCCTTGAGGCTGACGAGATCAGCAGTCAATCGCCTCGTGTCGCCGATCCGCTGCACCAACAGTCGCACGACATCGAGATCGAAGGGCTTTGTGAGATAGTCGTAGGCCCCGCGCTTCATGGCCTCGACGGCGTTCGCCATGGTGGCTTCCGCGGTCATCACGACCACGGTTGTCGAGGGCGAGAGCGCCCGAATCTGGTCGACCAGATCGAGGCCACTGCCATCCGGCAGCCGGATGTCGATGAAACAAATGCTGTAGGAGCTGTTTTGAAAAGCCTCGAGCGCCGAGCGGGTATCCTCGGCCTCTTCGACCTCATGGCCGTCGGATGTCAGAGCCGCGCGGAGGACCCAGCGGATCGAAGATTCGTCATCGACGACCAGGA
>VFKT01000129.1 GCA_009885395.1 Deltaproteobacteria bacterium
GTCGCGGCGGGCGAGGGGGCCGAGGCGCGCACCTGGTTCGAGGGGTGGCTGCATTTCGTAACCCGCCATTGTTTCGCGCAACCGTTCCTCAAAATCGTTTCGCACCGCATCCACGACCACGAAACGCTTGGCGGAAATACAGACCTGACCGGCGTTGAGCATGCGCGAGGCGACGCAGAGTTCGACCGCTTTGGCCACATCCGCGTCCGCCAGAACGATGTAGGGATCACTGCCACCGAGCTCGAGTATGGATTTCTTAAGCTGACGGCCAGCCTCGGCGGCAACCGCTCGCCCGGCCCTTTCGCTGCCGGTGAGGGTCACTCCACGCACAGCCGGATGCGCTATCGCCGCGGCAACGAGCTCGACTTCGATCGGGAGGTTGGTGAACACGCCGTCGGGGAAGCCGGCCTCGCGACAAAGGCTTTCGATCAGTTCTGCACAACCGGCGACATTTGGTGCATGCTTGAGGGTGAAACCGTTGCCTGCCATCAGCGTCGGCGCGGCGGCACGGAACACTTGCCAGAAGGGAAAATTCCACGGCATCACAGCAAAAATCACGCCGAGTGGACGGAACGCGAGGAAGCTCTCGCCGCTGTCCGTCGGGATCGGAAGATCGGCCAGGAGGCGTGCGGTCTCGGCTGCGTAGTACTCACAGACCCAGGCGCATTTTTCGCTTTCGGCCTCGCCCTGGGCAAGTGGTTTTCCCATTTCGCGCGCCATCAGCTCTGCGTGGGTACGCTTGCGCTCGCGCAGCAGTCGGGCCAATCCAAGCATGTGTTTTGCGCGCTCGTCGAACGAGGTCATCGCCCAGTCCCGCCAGGCGCGGCCGGCCCGATCCAAGGCTTGTCCGAGTTCGGCCTCCGAGAGGGGCCGATGCACGGCGAGGGGGCTCCCGGTGCTCGGATCGATGGTTTGGAAACCCATGCTTCTTGCCTCCAATCAGAGATGAGAGCGGCCAGGCCGCCGGGGCCGAGCAGCATCGCATACCGCGGGCCCGGCGTCCCACGCCGCGATGAGGATGCAGCTCGGGGCCCTGATCCGTTCCTGGATGCGCACTTGGAGACAGCGATTCCGGCACGCGAAGCGGTTGCCGGCCTCCGGCCAGTCGAGGAATTCCCGGTCCAGCCGCGTGCCCGGGGCGCGTCTTCGCGTAAGTAGTGTCAGTCTTAACTACCGCGACGAGGATTCCCCGATCCAGCCGCGTGCCCGGGGCGCGTGGCCAACCAGGCTGGCGTTTTCGCTGGCTCTGTTACAGAACGCCCTCGCGAGGGCGTTCTCGCAGAGGAGGATTTCGACGTGCGTGGATGCGGCCCTGGAACGAATCGGCACTGGGCGTTGCTGCTGCTCGGCGCCTTGGCGCTGGCCTGCGGCGGCAGTCAAACCCAGGGCCCGCCGCTCGAAGCGGTGGTGTGGAGCGGCGCCACCTGGGTGGTGGCCGGCGAGGGGGACCGTCTCTGGACCTCGCCGCAGCCCGAGGCTCTGTCTTCAACCCGACCGATCTCGCCCCCGACGGGAAATCTTTACGGCCTGGCCCGAGTCGGCTCGACAACGGTTTCGGTGGGTGACGCCGGAGCGGTACTGGTCTCCAACGACGCGATCGCCTGGGCCGTGGTCACGCTTCCCGGCGAACCCACGTTGCGCGGTGTGGCCGGCGGTGGACCCGGAGGCTGGGTCACGGTTGGCGGAGGTGGTGCGCTTTTCTCCTCGCCCGACGCGCAAGTCTGGACGCCACGGCAGACGTCGACCTCGGCTGATTTGAACGCGGTCACTTATGGCGCCGGGCTCTGGGTTGCGGTCGGTGCCGGCGGGATTGTTCTCACGTCTGCCGACGCTGTGAATTGGACCGCCGTTGCGAGCGCGACAATTTCTTCACTTAACGGGGTGGCGTTTGGTGGCACCACATTCGTTGCGGTGGGCGACGAGGGGGTTGTCGTTATCTCGCGCGATGGCGTGCATTGGTCGTGGCTGGAAATCCTCGATGTGCCAAATATGGAGGCGGTCACCTACGGCGGTGGTATTTTCGTCATTGTCGGCCAGCTAGGCTCTGCCTACGCCTGGTCGCCCGGCACGGTTCCGGTGCAGACCAATTCGACGGTGGCCGAGGATCTCTACGGCGCAGCCTACGGCAACGGCCTTTTCTTCGCGGTCGGCCACAAAGGGCGAATGATCCTCTCGCAGGACGGCGTCTCCTGGTACTCCCGCCGGATCTGATGGGGACGTGCGTTTAATTTTTCCCCGGAAGTTTAATTTTCTGACTGCCGCGGGAACTTCTGACGAAACCAACGAGGTCGGCGCGCCCACGTCCTGAACCGAAGGCGACCGCTGTCCGTCGATAGCGGCGGTTCGCTGCGCGGGGCGCGAGATTTCACCTCAGTAGAGCAGGAAAGGCGCGCGTTCCCGGGCCCAGCTTTGCTCGTCGGCCACCAGCCTGGCCTCAAGATCGCCCGGCTTCGCCTCGGGGTCGTCCACCCATTCGCGAAGGAGCGGGCCGCCATTGATGACGTCGATCGCAGGTCGCCCGGTTTCGTATTCGTAAGCGAAGTCGCGCCAGATTTCATACTCGGGGTCGAGTGTGCGAAGCGCTTTCAGCAGTGCCGCAATCAGCCGGAAAGGCCGAAAGCGGGCATGGTCGTAGGCCGGATCATCGACGTGGATCTGCAGGCCGCCGCAGAGTCGGCCCTGATGCTTGTGGAAGGTGGGTTCGAAAAAGCAGGGGCGGAGGCGCGCGCCTTCGAGCCAAGCGGGAGCGACGCGCTGCATCTCGCGCAGCAGGGCGTGCGGTTCGAGGCCCGGCGCGCCCACCACTTCGAGCGAGCGGGTCGTGCCGCGTCCCTCGGAAAGAGTCGTGCCCTCGATCAGCACCGTGCCGGGATAACAGCGTGCCATCTGGAGGTTTGGCGCGTTGGGGCTTGGGTTGATCCACGAGAGTTCGCCGAGCGGCCAGCCATGGCCCGGCGCTTCGCTGGGCCGCCAGTCTGAGAGACGCACGATCTCGAGTTCGAGATCAAGTCCGAAGTGCTGCACGAAGAAGCGTGCCAACTCGCCCATTGTCAAGCCGTGCCGCATCGGCGTTGGCGCGGCGCCGACAAAACTTTCTTCGCCGGCGCGCAGCCGGAGGCCGTCGATGGGCCGGCCGACCGGATTGGGACGGTCGAGCATCCAAACCGACTTGCCCAGCCGAGCTGCATCTTCCAGTAGGTAGGCGAGCGTCGTTTCAAAGGTATAAATCCGACAGCCCAGGTCCTGTAGGTCGACCAGGATGACATCGATATCGGCAAGCATGGTGTCGCTGGGCCGGCGCAGCCGTCCGTAAAGACTGTAGACCGGAATGCCATGCACGGGATCGATGGCGTCATCGGTCTCGACCATATTATCCTGCTTGTCGCCGCGCATGCCGTGCTGCGGTCCGAAAGCGGCTACCAGATCCAGGCCGGAAGTTCTGCTGATCGCATCAATGGAATGTTCCATATTGGCGGTGACAGATGCCGGGTGGCCGAGCAGGGCGAGCCGTCGCCCGGCGAGCCCTCGCCGCAGGGCCGCATCCTCGAGCAGGCGATCGATACCGAGCTTCATCGACGGCGAACCTCTCAAACGACCAAGGCCCCTTGCAAGGGGACGTGCGTTTAATTTTCTCGTGGAAGTTTAATTTTCGGGGGATGTGCTGCGCCTGGGCGGTGACGGCGTAGCCTGACCGATGTTCCCGGGCTTTGCAGGGCACCGCTTACGTGGGGGCAGACTCGCCAGGCCAAGACCACCCGTAGATCCCCCGGTTCGCGTCCCGCTGGCGCAGCCGCAGGAGGGGGCCCGCACGCAGGGGGGGCCGCACGCAGGGGGCCCGCACGCAGAACCCGCACGCAGGGCGTCGGCACGCACGCCCTCCGGCGCAGCCCCTCTTCCCGGGCATCGTTTCGCAGGTAAAGTGGCCAGACTTCGCGAAGGGACTCAAGCAAGATGGCAATCGACACACCGACCTCAGACCAGACCGGAATCGGCTTCGACCCGGACGCTTTGCGCGGCCGCTACCGTGCCGAGCGTGACAAGCGCGTGCGGCCCGACGGCAACGCCCAGTACGAGGAGGCCACCGGGCGTTTCGCTCATTTCCTCGACGATCCTTATGTCGATCCCGGCTTTGCCCGGGCGCCGCTGCAGGATGAGGTCGAGGTGGTGGTGATCGGCGGCGGCTTCGGTGGCCTCCTGATGGGGGCGCATCTGCGGCGAGCCGGCATCGAGAGCATTCGCCTGATCGAAAAGGGCGGTGATTTTGGCGGGACCTGGTACTGGAACCGCTA